>NZ_JAKGUE010000007.1 GCF_021568795.1 Dethiosulfovibrio faecalis | reverse complement strand
TCGTGACCTGAAAAATGGAGAACTGGCTTCCCATGGCATCCTGCCATTCGTTCACCATAACCTCGTTTCCTGTGATGAGTTTGAGACCGTCGTCCATGACGAATATCTTCTGGACCTCTCTATCTCCGACCGGAACCACGTCCTCGTTTTCGAAGGTTCTCTTTCCGGACAGCCTCTGTACCACTATGTTGACGAATGATTCGTTGGCCTTTCTGAGAGAGTCTATCTCCTGAGATGCTCCGATCTGTAGGCTTTCGACGAAGCCAAGACCTCCGTCGTCTATTGTATCCCCCATCATCCTACCGGACCTCACCGACGCCACCGTGACGACGACGGCCATCAGGAGGGCTATCATGACGCCGACCACCAAGGTAACCTGTATCCCAACGGACAAACCACGTGCTTCATCTGCTCGAGCCATAAAATAGTCCTCCTCTTCCAAACCCTATCTCTAATCTAAAAAGCGGACACAAGAAGAGTCTAAAGAATCACATTCGACATGTCAATCACATCAAACTACAGAGGAGGATAGACTCTAGGCTACCTCTGACCGGATTTCATGCCGAGAGATTCTATCAACTCCACGTCGTCCTTTGCGGAGCTGCCCGTCGTGGTGAGATAATCGCCGGTCAGAAGGCCTCCTATCCCTCCTACGAGCCCTATGGACACGGCTTCTCCAAGGAGAGAGCGGCCTCCGGCATAACGGACCGTCGCACCGGGTACGGCTATCTGCATCACAGCCCCCCACCGCAGCACCGTCTCTGGGTCGACAGGAGCCGCTCCTTCCAATGGAGTTCCCTCTATGGGCATGAGGATATTCAGAGGAATGGAGTCCACCTCCAGCCCAGAGAGAAGAGCGACCATCTCCGCCCTGTCTCTATCGGTCTCCCCCATCCCTAAAAGGCCGCCGGAACACAGCTCCAGCCCGGCCGCCCTGGCGGCACAGAGGGTACGCAGCTTCTCCTCTATGCCATGAGTGGTGCATATCGAGGGGAAAAACCCCGGCCCGGTCTCCAGATTGCAGTGATAACGGGACACTCCGGCCGACGCCAGTCTCCTCAACTGCCCCTCGTCCAGTAACCCGTGGGAACCGCAGAGGCTCAGCCCCACCTCGTTCGAGACGACCTCGTAAATTCCGCAGAGACGATCCAGATCTCGGTCGGTCAGGGTCCTGCCGCTGGTGACCAACGACAACCTATGGATCCCGGAATCGCGGCAACTCCTGGCGATGGACATAACCTCATCCAGAGAGAGAAAAGAGGATCGGCATCCCGTGTCCCATCTTACAGATTGAGCGCAGAAGGCACAGTCCTCGCTGCACCCTCCGGATCTGGCGTTGACTATGGAACAGAACTCTATTCCGTCCCCTCCCATCCTGCGTACCGAATCCGCCCTTTCCAAAAGGTCTTTCAGCTTTCCTCTCGATAGATCCAACAGAGACTCTATATCCCAGACCATGATTGTCAACCACACCCTCTACTCAAGATGACAGACAAGATAACACTACCGGCGGGATAGTTCAACTGAATCACCGAAGATGGTTGCTGGACTACACCACAAAAATAGTTATAATGACGATGAACAATACTTAGCACGAGAGGGAGGATGAAGATGGCCGACTATCACGGCATGTGGGAAGATCTGAACATAGATCTCAAGACTCACGATCTTTTATGCGACGCTCTTCCACCGCTTTACGAGGGGATATACCTGGATCAGGAGAATAGACCCGAATCCATGGACTATTTCAACATGGTGGTCGCAGAAGTTCACGGAGCCAGGATCAAGGAACTGATGGATTTCAAGGCCGAGGGGAACAAGGTAGTAGGAGCATTTTGCATCTACGTACCGGAAGAGTTGGTCCTTGCCGCAGGATCCCAGCTGGTGGGTCTATGCGCCGGTTCGGAATTTTGGGTTCCGCCGGGAGAAAAGGTTCTCCCCAGAAACACCTGCCCTCTCGTCAAGGCAGGGGTAGGAGCCCGAATATCCAGAACCTGCCCCTATTTTCAGAGCGTCGACCTGATCGTAGGTGAAAACACCTGCGACGGAAAGAAGAAAGCCTGGGAAATCCTGGCCGAAGAGGCACCTATGTACGTCATGGACATACCCAACGTAAAATCCCAATCCGGCATGGCCTTATGGAAAAGCGAGGTAAAATCTCTCTCCGAAGAGCTGGAGAAATTAACGGGGAAAACCGTAACGGCCTCCAACTTGAAAGAGGCTATCGAAAAAGTAAACGCGAAGAGAAAGGCTCTTCAGAAACTGAACGAACTGAGAAAAGGCGACGTAGTTCCCATATCGGGAAAGGACGCCCTTTTGGTCAGCGAAATAGCCTTCTACGACGACGTCGATCGTTTCGTTGAAAAAGTTCAGGTATTAACCGACGAATGCGTCGAAAGAGTTCAAAAAGGCGAATCCCCCTTCACCTCCGGGGCAAAGAGGATAATGGTAACGGGTTCTCCGTTGGTCCTGCCGAACTGGAAACTGCATCATCTCGTAGAGAGCACGGGTAACCCCGTCGTCGTTGAAGAAAATTGCACGGGAACCCGTTATTACGAACAGATGGTGGACGGCTCTCCGTCGAACCTAGAGGGACTCATGGACAACCTGGCCTCGAGATATATAGACAACATCCACTGCGCCTGTTTCACCCCCAACGACGGAAGGCTCGACGACATCGTCAGGCTGGCCAAGGAATACAGGGTGGACGGCATAATAGACTATTCTCTCTCGTTCTGCACCACCTATCTGACCGAGGGAACCAAGGTAAGAGATAGACTCAAGGAAGAGGGCATACCGGTACTGAGCCTGGAAACGGGATACGAATCAGGAGACGAAGGACAGCTCAAGACCCGCATAGAGGCGTTCATAGAGACCCTTGAGTGAAAAAGCCTACGCCCTTTTCCAGACCCAGTCGGACGCTCAGAGACTTCACAAGGTCCTCAGGGAGAGGAAGATTTCACACGACGTATCCCCCACACCGAGAGACCTCTCGAGATCATGCGGGATGGCACTCAGATTTTCGATAACGGAAATAGCCGCCGTTTCCCGTATCGCCGAATCCATAAAAGTCCCCATAGAGATAGCGAAGAGGGGCTGAGCGATCGCTCAGCCCCTCTTCGCTATCGTAATCATCAAGACCGTCTTTCGTTCACCGGCCAATCGAAAAGATCCGGTATGTTCGCCATCTCGTGGATTTCCTCTCGGTTCGAAAGCCCAGAGGAAGCCAGGGATATCTTGGCGGGAGCAGCCTGCCCTATCCCCATGGCTATGGCACCGCAGAGCATCATTGTGCTAACCCCTCTGGTTATCCTCTGTCTCAGGGCCTTGGACAGCCCGTCCAGATCCAACAAAGGCAGGGGACCTTTCTGTTCCCCGCCGTATCTGGCCCTCAAAGCCTGAAGCTGGGCCAGAAGCCTCTCGTCCTCCAGATCCGACGCCCCCTTCAGGAGCCGATCGATCCTCTTCAAGTCCGCCTTGTCGAGCCTGATTATCTTTCTATCGAGACTCCGAAGCTCCTTCTCGGCGGCCTTTTGCTCAAAGCCATCCAATCGATCCATCTCGGACGCAAGATGCTCCATTCTCTCCATATACCTTACCCCGAGGCTCTCGTGCTCCACGAAAAGGTCGAGATCCTCGCTTAAAGTACTGATGGTCATCTCGATACCTCCGTATTCCACAACGATATGTTCCATTGTACGATAATCATACACCGAAAACCTCCTGAGGACATCGGTCCTTTTACCTACCCTAAAACCGTTGATGTAGCTAGATGAAGGTGCTAAAATGGGGATATATTAGGACCAAGTCTTAAAAACAGATCCTCACAAAGGAGAGTGACGCCATGCTCGACGTAAGGGAGATTTTTCAAGAGGGAGAGACCCTGGAGGCCAACAGGACCGTCCAGGTGGACGACACGGTGGGGAATTTCTCGGTTCATCTGAACCAACTGCTGTCCACCACCGCCTGCATAGAGCGAATGGTACGCATGTCCACAGAGATGGTGGAAGGGAGGCTGCCGGAGGGATTCATCACCGTAGGCCTCAGCTACAGCGTCCGACACGACGAGACAGCCATGCTGGGCACTGGGCTCAGCTATTTGCTCAAGCTTGAGCAGATAAAGGGAAACAGACTGGTGTTCTCCATGAAGGTGACCGATTCGATCGGAGAGGTCTTCCACGCCACCTGCGAGAGGGCGATCGTAAACCGCTACGAGCTGATCGACTCGGCCACTGAGAGGGCCAAAAAGGCCAGAGAATCCTAAGATACAGGGTCGCCCTTTCCGACCAAGGAGGGATTCCCTATCTCGACCCTGTTGCGACCGCCCTCCTTGGCCCTGTAAAGGGCGTCGTCGGCGGCCCTCAGCAGATCGTTGAGGCTGAGGTCTCCATTGGCCTGGAAGGCGGCCCCTCCGAAACTGACGGTCAGAGGTCGACCCAGGCCGAAATCGCTCTCCGATACGATCCGACGGATTCTGTCCGTGACGGGGAAAAGGTCCCGTTCGACCATATCGTCGAAGATTATTATGAATTCCTCTCCTCCCCACCGCCCAACGAGATCCACAGCTCTCACGGCATCGACGAGGATCTCGGCCAACCTGACCAGTACTCTGTCTCCGACCTGATGGCCATAGTCGTCGTTGACCCTCTTGAAGTGGTCGATGTCCCCTATGGCGACGCAAAAAGGGGCCCCTCGCCTGGCCTTGTGAACCGCCCTGTTCAGGAACTCCTCTATGCCGAAGCGATTGGCTATTCCGGTCAGGTGATCCATCTTCGAAAGTAGCTCCAGTCGTCTGTTACCCTCCTCCAAAGCTGCCTTGGCCTTTGCCAGTTCTCGGTTGAGAGCTCTCAACTGATCGTTTTTACGGACGAAACGGTAGGCTACCCCGGAAGCCGAGGCTATCAGGATTATAAGCAAGGCCACTATGGACCAAAACAGACCTCTGTCTATTCCCTTTGAAGCCAGAGGATTCCAGCGGTCAAAGATCCTGGAGCTTTCCTTCAGGTTCAAAGAAAGGACGGCTTTCTGCATTATCCCAAGCAGAATAGGGTCGTCCTTCCTTATGCCCATCCGAAGCCTGTGCTCGAAATCGTCGTGACCCCAGAGCTTCAGCGTCGTCAGCCCCTCTTCCTCTATCACCAGAGACGCCACGAGGAGAGGAGCGGAGGCGGAAAAGACCTCCCCGTTGGCCACCATGTGGAGCCCCTCTCGGTTGTTAGCCACCGGCACGATGGAGAGATCGGGATATCTCTCTCGAAGGATATCCTCTACGTTGTAACCCTTCACAACCGCAACGGTCTTTCCGGCCAAATCCACGAAACCTGCCAAATCCGACACGTCGTCTTTGGTGACTATCACGGCTGGGTTTATGACGTACGGAGAGGTAAAACCCAGATATTCCTCTCGATCCTCGGTCCTGTTAAGCAAAGGGATCACGTCGGAGCTGCCGGCCTTGACGAACTCCAGGGTCTCCTCCCAAGATCTAGTGGGAACCAACTCCATGGCGACTCCCAACTTTCCGGAGAGGAGCTTGAGATAATCCGCCCCGACGCCACGATATTCGCCGGATTCGTCTATCCATTCATAGGGAGCCCAGGAGGGGTCCACGGAAAAACGGATGGGGCCCAGCTTCTCGAGGTATTCTCGCTCCTCCTCCGAGAGAGGCACGGAGGCATCCACGTAGAGCAAGCCGTCGGAGGTCTCGGAAAAGACTACGGAGCAGTTGAAAGACACCCATGAGAGTACCGCCACGAAGACCAAGCGCATGACCCTACTCACGTAAATCCCCCCTTATTTATCATGATATCACGTAAACTCGCCGAAAAAAAAGCCGAGGTAGGGGGCTTGAGCCCCCTACCTCGGCCTGAGCTTCCGATCAGAGTCGGGCCAAACCTCTGTCCTCTTTCTTCAGCTTGAACCGTTTCACCAGCGACATCATGGAGGAGGCCCCTTCGGCCATAGCCTGAGCCTCCAGAGAGACCCCCTCGGAGGCTTTCGCGGTCTCCTCCGAGGCCCCTCTTATGGCCTCCATCATGCGAACGGTGTCGAAGTTGGCGTTGGTGACCTGATCTATCGAGGAGGTCATCTCCTCCGACGAGGCGGCCTGTTCCTGGGCCACGGCTGCGATGTTCTGTATGGCCTCGTTGACCTCTCTGGTCATCTCCAAAGACCGGTTCAACTCCTCCTGGGCTCCCCTGGCGGATTCGACCGCCTCGGACAGGATCGAACCGGTCCTCTCGGTGGCCTCTATGGACTCACCCGAGTGTTCCTCAAGCTCGACTATTATCTTGGCGACCTTGTCGGCCGACAGGGCCGATTCCTCCGCAAGCTTGCGGACCTCCTCGGCGACCACGGCGAATCCTCGGCCGGCCTCTCCGGCCCGGGCGGCCTCTATGGCGGCGTTAAGGGCCAACAGGTTCGTCTGGTCCGCTATCCTGGTGATGTCCCCTACGAAACCGCTGATGGAATCCACCGATCCTGCCAGTTCTCTTATACGACCTATGCTTTCCCTGGACACCTCGCCGGCCTCCTCCATCTTGTGGATGGTTTCCTCCACCTTACCCACCGCTTTTTGGGTCTCCTCGGCGCTTTTCTGGGATGCCTCGGCTCCTTCGGTGGCAGACGAGGCAGACATCTGCGCGCTCTCCGCCACCTCCTGCACGGAAGCCCCGCTTTCCTGCAAAGCCGCCGAGTTGCTCTCAGCCAAAGAGGCTACCTTCTCGACGGACGAACGGATCTCCTCCATGGAGGCGTTGGCCTCCTCGGAGAGGGCCGCCAAACTGGTGGACCTGTCTGAGACCGACTGAGCTTCCTCTACCACCGAGCCGACTATGTCGCGAAGCCCCTCGACCATCTCGGAGAGGGAATCGGCCATACGGCCAACCTCGTCGCCGGAGGAGGTCTGGAACTCGTCCCTGGTTATAGTGAGGTCGCCGTCCTTTGCCCTGCTCGCCAAGAGGGAGGCCGTTTTTATGGGACGCACCACTCTACCCACGAAGAACAGGACTACTCCGGCCAGCACCGCCAGGGCCGCTACTCCGACCATGATTCCCATGGTCATTATAGAGTCCGCCTCCTGATATATCATGTCGTAGGGCAAGGCGATCTGCACCGACCAGGGCGATCCGTATCTGTCCACATCCACTGGCTGGAAGGTCTCGTATATGTCCACTCCTGAGACGTCGGACACGACCGAACGATTGAAGTTCTTTCCGTCTCGGATGGCAGAGAGGGCCTCTCCGTCCGATACGGTGGTGCCAACCAGATCTTTCTTGGGATAGGCCACATAGGTTCCCTTGTCAGAAAGCAGCCCGGCATATCCGGTCCCGAAGGGTTTTATTTCGGAGAAGACCTTCTGGAAGGTGTCCATGGATATGTCCACCCCGACCACTCCTATGACCTTTCCACCCAGCTTAACCGGAACGCAGAGAGATGTCATCATGACCATCTTGCCCCCTACCTCCCATTCGGCCGGATCTGCTATTACTACATTTCCAGACGTCAGAGGCAATTGATAATACTCGGCAGTCTCATAACCCACGCAGGGATCGTGCAGTATATCGCCGCCGGAACGCACCAGATAGGGGATATAGCGTCCGGTATCGTCGTGTCCCTCGGCACCGACGAACTCCGAGTCCCTGCCGTCGAAGACGTTAGGCTCGAAGACTGCCCAGGCTCCGAAAAGTTGGGGATTGGACTCCAAGGTGGATCGAAGAAGAGCCACCCCGGCGTCCCTGTCGGACCTTTCACGACCGACCATCATGGAAAACTGTATCGACAGGTCCCTGGCGTGGGTCAGAGCCCTGCCAAGATACTCGGAGACCTGAACCCCGTACCTCTGAGCCGTCTCCTCTCCGAGACTGTAGGCGTTTTCAAGGGCCATCGACCTGGCCCGATAGGTCAGTATTCCCACGGCCGACGAAAAGGCCAAAAACGAGATCGTCAGGATCACCGTCAGAAGCTTGGTCTTCAGACTCCAGTTTCTCATGTTCGATCGCCCTCCTCATGTTCAGAGACATCATCCCTGTATGCTTATCTAAAAATACCCCCTTGTATTTTACATCAAGGGGGATAGGGCTATCAAAGATCTTATGCGACTAAAAGAGCCGTGTCTTTAGTAATGGCTTTCAACGCCTTCTCCATTTTCCAACAGCTCGACCAGGAAGGGAGGAAGGGCGAAGGACGCCCTGTGGACGTCGGAGGTGTAGTACTTGAGTCCCTTGGGGGCCTCCCTCAGCGGCTTCGACGGATCGTGCCTCTTCGAGCCTATGGCATATACCCACATCCCAGAGGGATAGGTGGGCATGAAGCCCAGATAGGGATGTACGGAAGGAAAGACCTCCTTCATGGCACGATAGGCCGGGACCATTATGGCGGCGTCGGTGAAGGGCGATTCTATGTGGGTCACCATGAAGCCGTCGTCGGACAGAGCATCCCACACGTCCCTGTAGAAGGGCGACTGGAAGAGTCCTGCCGCCATGTCCACCGGATCGGTGGCGTCGACTATTATCACGTCGAACTCCCCTCGATGGTCCTTCATGTAGACCATGGCGTCCATAGGCCTTATCTCCGCCTTGGGATCGTCCATGGCACAGCTCAAGGTCGGAAAGAACTCCCTGGAGGTGTTTATTACCTCCTCGTCTATGTCCACCAGAACGGCCTTTTCAACCGACTCGTGTTTTACCGCCTCTCTGAGCGAGCCACCGTCTCCGCCTCCGACGACGAGGACCTTTTTAGGGTTGGGATGGGAACAGAGGGGCACGTGGGCCATCATCTCGTGATAGCAGAACTCGTCCTTCTCCGTCACCTGAATTGCCCCGTCCAGGACCAGCATACGGCCGTACTCGGCGGTCTCCAGTGCCAGCAGGGATTGATAGGGAGTCTCCTTCCGAACCAGCTCTCCCGTCACCCTCAGGGACAGGCGCAGATGTTTGGTGGACTCCTCGGTAAACCACACTTCGTTGTGTCTCTTCTCTCGGGAAATCATGGCGAATAACCCCTTTCGATGCTTTTATGCCGAAAAAAGAACCCCCGGCACAGACATTGTACAGTCTGGCACCGGGGGTGTACATCTTGATCTCATCGCACTTCTCTTCTGAGAGTCATCGAATCCTTTGTCAATATCAAAGTTTTTTGCGCAGCATATCCACCTGATCGGAGTAATATCGGTGTATCTTGGTGCGGTAGGAGGTTATGCTCTTACCCCTGTATATATCCAGGGCCTTGTCCACGTTTCCTCCTCTTTTGAGGGCATCCCTCAACATATAGCAGCCGACGTATATGTTAGGTTTGGAATGGAGCAGCTTCGAGGCGGATTTTACCGTGGGGAATACCCTGGGGATCCACTTTCTGTTGGCCTTCCAGTTTATCTGCATCAGACCGTAGGCCTTGCCGCTCTTGGCCCTCACCTTTACGGTGGACTCCTTCACTATGATAGAGGACACCAGAAAGGGATCCACGCCGTATTTTCCGGAGATGGCCTCCACCAAAGACGCGTAGGTCCTTGCCGCCTTGGCACTGATGCCGGGGTTCTTCGCCTTGAAATAGGAGGTCATGACCGACACCCTGGCCTTGGCGTAGCGTTTGGACCGGTGTTTTTCCATGTAGTTCCAGGCCGGACTGTTCCGGAAGACCCAGCTGTAGGACTCCGCGGCGTGAGGCAACACCAGTGTCGATAAGATCACAGTCAAGATCACCCACAGTGCAGTCCGAGACGCTCTTAACGGCGAAACCGCTCTAGTCTTCACGGGATACCCCTCCTTCCAGTTGATTCAGCATTGACAAAGCCGCTATCTCCTTTCGTACCATCTCCTCCACCGAGGCCATAAGCTCCTGCTCCAGAGCGGCCCATTCTCTTCTCACCCCGTCTTGAAGGCCGTCGGAGATGGCCTTTCTGGACCTCGCGACGGCCTTCTCCACCGTCCCTTCCGATACGACGGCTCGTGCCATCATCTTAGGTATCGATATGTCCCTAAACCCTTTCCTTATCCTCTCCCGACCCAACGCGTAACCGCCGAGACCTATGACTCCGCCCAGGAGCAGTCCGGGCAGGCCCGAGGCTATGAGGGCCATTCCTCCTCCGCCACAGATAGAGGCGACCACGGCTCCGGCCAGGACAGCTGCGACCCTGTCCATTCCGGAGGACAGTCCCGCCACGGGGGATATGCCGCTCATGTCCAGGGCGGACAAAACATCCGGCCCCTCCTCTCCGAGGGCGAGTTCCAGATGTCTCGGCATGGACCGTACTCCGTTTTTCCTGAACCAGAGAGCCAGCTTTTCCAGCACCATGACGGGGATCTTCTCCGAGGCCGACCTGAGATGATCCGTCACCTTACGGTCGACCGAGTCCTTTCTGTCCTCCATGGCGGAGATCACCCTCTTTTCGAAGGCGGAGATCTTCCCTCCGGCTCTGCGGAATTCCTCCAGGGCGGGGATTACAGCCTCTCCGACCAGAAGGGACGCCACGTCGTCGGACGCACGGTCCACAGTGTCCTCCAGCACAGGATCGATCACGTCGGTCCGGATCTCCTCCACGAAACGATGCAGATCTCTCCGGAGCGACGACAGGGTCTGACCGTTTTTGTTCTTCAGCGCCGGGAACAGAGCCAGACCTCGGGAGACGACCCCGTAGGGCTGATCGCTCCTTATCAGCCTGGCCTCGGGCATGATCCTCTGTACGAGGTCCGACACGAAGGGCCAGAGACTGCTTCCCCCCGCCAATATGACCGAATCCGCTCCGTCGCAGCCCAGGATGAGGCCCCCAAGTCGAGTGACCAGGTTTTCCGGACAGTCCGAGCCGGGACAGTCTCCCCCTATTGAACGGATCATGTCCTCGGTGGGACGATAGTCGGAGATCCTCTCCATGAACTCGTCCCATCCCAGCCTTCGGATGCCGCCGTAGGCTCCGGCGGTCCCGCTCCACAGAACCGACCTGTCCCGGGCCATGGTCGTGGAGAAGCTCTCTTTTAGGATCCTGCTCCAATACCAGTGGACGAAGTAGGACGTTCCCTCGTCCATACTCTCCTCCAGACCGGGGTTCCTCTCGCAGAGGATCCGAAAGAACAGGTCGTCGAAAAGCCTTCCTCCCAGGGACCAGTCTCCCCAGGACGATCGAACCGACAGCCCCTCCAGGGAGGCCAGATCGCAGGTGCCTCCTCCGAAGTCCAGCACCAGCACCCGTCCCATGGCCTCCGACGGCGCCATGTCCCTCTGGGAGATATGGTAGAGCAGGGCCCCGAGAGGCTCCTCCAGGGTCTTCACCCTACCGTAACCGGCATCGAAGGCGGCGGAGGTCAATGCGTCGAGGTAGGATCCGCCGGCCTGACAGGGAACCCCGAAATAGACCTCTCTGGAGCGTGGATCGAAGGGGATGTGCCTGGCCTCGGCCTCCTCCCTAACGGAGGACAGAAAGGCCACGGCGGCCCTGTAGCTCTCACGGTCCCTGTCTATCTCGGGCTTGAAACGGGTTACCAGTTTAAGGGATCGTCTCTCCTCCTCGGTGGCCTCTCCCCAGGTGTTCAGGGCAATGGACCCCACCAGAGGGGATCTTCCCTCTCGGTAGAGCACCACCGTGTCCATCCCGGTACGGTCCGCGATGAAATCCACAGGGGAGGGCAGAAGCTCGTCAGAAGGACACTTGCAGAAATAGGAGTTGGAGGTACCGAAGTCGACCGCCAGAACCGGCCTGGTCATCTCGAGGACCTCCGTCGCACAAGGCCCTTGACGACCAGAGATCCGTCTCTGAAGACCGGAGCTCTCTCAACCGTCACAGGGGTGCCCTCCTCGTAGTGTCCGAAGCTCTCGTAGGTCTCGAATAACTCGGAGCTCCATACCATGGTCGAAGCGGCAGGAGAATCGACTCCGGGGCGGTAAGTCGACGGACCTCCGTATCCCCGGTTCTCTCCCTCTATCAGGAGAGCCTCCACCGCCGTCTCCAGCTGGTCCCTAGGGACGGCCTTCAGATCGGTCAGGGCCCTCCCTATCCAGAGATCGTCCGAACCCCTCCTTGAATCCTCTTCTCCGTCCTCCACGGCCCTGTCGATCCTCTCCCTTGCGACGGACAACATCGTCTCGAGCCGCCTCTCCATCTCCTTCAGGTCGACCGATTCGGTCTTTCTACGGAAGAAGGACAGCCCAGTAGCCCCGAGAGCCGTACCCAGAAACAGGGGGAAGTCCCCTGTCATCCCCAGGGAGGTCAGGGCGGGGGAGACGACAAGCCAACCCAACATGGCTCCTATGAAGACCGGTGCGGCGCTCCAGACCCGGTCGAATCCGTATAGATAGGGGGTGTCTCCCGGGTCCATCTCCAGAGGAGCCAGCCTTATAGCGCCCTCTCTATCCGGGTTTTCCAAAGCCATGTCGTCTATCATCCTGGAGAGGGCGACCCTCCAGGCTCTTTTCATCGGGTCGTCGCCGGGAAGGGATCGTTTAGCCTCCTCCAATCCCTCCCGGACGGCCGATCTATAGAGATCTTCCATGTTAACGCCTCCGAACTCGTCTTCTGATTTCAAGGCACCTCTAAAAACTCACGCCCGAGGTTTTCGGAGATGCCCTTCAGACATCGCGACAGACCCTATGATACATCCTGCGGCACTTGTGGGGATAGGAACTCTGGATTATGCTGGGATATCCGAAGCGACCGATCTCGGTCGGGAAGGGGGACGTTCAATGAAGAGAAGAGGCTTTTCCGGCCTTATGGCCTTGATATTACTGCTTATATCCCTGATCCTGGGGACTTTGGTCGGTCTCATGGGCAAAAGAGGCGACGATAAAGACGAGAGAACCGATATGCCGATCTCCACTCCGGGCTACGTATCCGGCGACGCTACGGAGGAGAGAATCGCATCTCCGGTGGTGATCCCCGATCCCAAACCCCGCACGAAGCCCCGGAAGCCGACGGTGGAATCCTACAGCATAGGCGGAATAGGGTCCACCGAAAGGGTTCCGGTGGACCTTCCCGATCAGGATCCATCCGACGACCTGGCCGTCGGAGAGGAACGAGAGAGACCGTCTATAAAGCTGCCCAAGGAGCTCGAGGAGCTGGGAGACAAGATGAAAGGCCATCTGGACGCCTTCGACGAAGCTACGAGACAGGCCCTCAAGTCGGTACTGGACGCCATCGAGCTGGACGAGCTGAGCCCCGACAAGGCTACCATACGCCCGAAAGGCGACGGCCTGGAGCTGCGGTTCTCCCTGCCCACAGGGGACTAGCGCTCCGAGAGGGCGACGATACGGTCCAGAGGGATCCATGCCCCCACCACGTAACGGCCATCCCTCTCTCCTCCTAGAACCGCCACGTCCTCGAAGAGCGCTCCGTCGGTCTCGAAGGTGTCGGGAGGCTCCGTTCCTGTCAACTCGTGGGACAGAAGAGAGCAGTTGAGAAAGAGGGACACCCTGGCGGCCCTTCGAGACCTCAGCATCTCCGAGGGAGTCCCCCTATCGGGCAGAAGGGCCTCTCCCGCCACGTAGGCCAGTTCACTCTCCCAGTCGACCTCTCCGTAGCGGAAACTCTGGGTCCCTTGGACCATGCCGTTAGCCATCCAGAGTTCCGGAATCGACGGAGAGGCGGAACAGACCGAGCCAACCGCCAGGACCAGAAAGACGGCAAGAAACGGGACCCGTCTCATCTCGATCGCCTCGCTCCAACCGTCGCGGCGGTCAGATCGACCACCTCGAGCCCTCTGCCGTCCAGTATCACAGCCACGTCCTCCGCCGTTCCGTCCACCGTGACGTCGAGCTCCAGCCTGCCGGAACGGAAGGACCGACGATAGACGCCTACCACTCCGGGAGACTCCCTTAGGGCCGCCTCCAGATCCCTGACGGACCCGAAGTCCATTCCCTCCACCGAGACCCTGATCGAGCGACCGGGGACGCCGTTTCCCCCGCCGGTCAAGGCATAGGCCACCTCGTTCACCAGAGAGGAGGAGGCATTTTTCGCCGCTTCCTTGAGCCCTTTGACGGCCCCGTCCCTCTCGCTGAGCCCCTTGGATCTAACCTCCGGAACCTCCACGGCCAGACTCTGTCCGGTCTGGGCTATCACTGCCTTCAGCTTGAGAAGAGTCCTGACTCCGTATATGGTCTGACCCGACATCTTCTGGGCCGTAAAGGAGGACGACTGTCCCTTGCCGAAGATAAGGACGTCGGCGTCGAAGTATCGAGCCAGCTCGGCCAGCTCCGCTTCGTCACCGGCTATCTTGGCCGCCTCCACCCTCTTGGAGGCTATGGCGTCCAGCTGTCCCTTGTCCAGCATGAGATACCCCGCCCTCTGGAAGGCCGACTCGACCTCTCCCTCGGCGGCGGAAAGAAACGGGCGGTCATCTCCTATCATCTCGTCCACCAGGACCACCACCCTGGGATTGCCGAGGGCGTCTATCACGGCCGGACCGAGAACCCCGTCCAGAGCCGTCTCCTCCACCTCGCAGCGCCCCTTAAGGTGCAGGACTCCGTCTTCGGTACGCCACTCCTTCGATATCTCCAGATTCTTGACCAACCCTCTGGATCCGGAGAAAACCCTGTCCCTGACCACCTGGAAGTCCTTCATCTCCGTGATGCCCTCCACCCTGGCACCTATGGCCCTCTCCAGAGCGTTTCTGTAGAGCTGCCTCTTGGCCTCTTCTCTGGCCGCAGATACGTTGCCCTCAACAACCGCTGCCTCCCCCTCCGCCTCGATGGTCCGAGCCTCGGCCGTGCAGACCGAGAGGAGAATGATCGAGATCAAAACCAGAACAAGTTTTTTCATGACCTTCCCTCCTTTCCCTACTCTACTGTTTCATGGTATGGTTTTTGTGACCTGAAAGTCAACGGGGTCACATCGTGAAGAGGAACCTGCTATAATGCTTTTCAGGGAAGACTTCGAAGCCGGATTTATGCTATTATTTTCGACATAAGTCGATAGCGATGGGCAGACAGGAGAAAAATCTCCGGCGTTTGTCCGCCGGACAGCAAAAGGAGATGGGATAATGTACGAAGACGACAACATCAAGGCAAACAAGGCAGAGGAGCAAGACGAGATGGACGTCCAGGCGGACGAGTTCGTCACAGAGGAAGAGGAGCAGAATTTCGACAGCTGCTGCTGCGACTCCGACTACGACTCCTGCGAGGGGAAGAGCGAGAGCAAGGTAAAGAAATACGGCCTTCTTATTTTCGTAGTAGTGGTCTTCCTGGGTCTTTTCTCCGGGATAATGCTCAGGCTCGATCGTCTTGAGGATCAGACTGCGGCCGCCAGACAGGATGCCATAGCCTCCCAGGCCGCCGTGATGGAGTCCGCCAAGGCGATGGAAGCCCAGTTTGCCGAGGTAAAGGCCACCTTCGAGAACATCGAGAGCCGCCTCGACGTTATCGCCAAGGCCAACACCGGTGCCGTAGAGGCAGTCGAGGATATGAAGACCCTTTACAAATCCACCGACCAGCTCCTTAGGGAGACCCTGGTAGCCAGAGATCAGCTCATCAGGGAAATCATCAGCAACCTAAGACTTCCCTAAAAAAGAAAAAAACGGAGACCGATTGGATTCGGTCTCCGATTTTTTTTAGCTTACCTGGCTGTCCTCGTCTCCCAGGATAGAGGAGATCATCATGGATCGCCTTACCCCCTTGCCGTAACGGAGAACGACGTCCGGTCCGGCCCTGTCCAGTTCGTAACCAACAGCCCCCATGGCGAGAACCCTGCGATGATGCTCAACCTCTCCCGACGGAATCCTCAGGTGAAGGGGTCTGGCTATCACCATCGGATCGTCCAGATCCTGCCAGGTGATGAACCTGGTGTGTCCTCCGTAAAGTTTCTTACAGGAAACGACGTAGTATCCCTCGGCCAGTACGTTCTTCAGGCTAGCCCAGTTTCTGGGAGAGACGGTGGAGATGACGTAACGCCTGCTGGATGGGATGAAAGACCCCGATGCGGATATAAGCATCCGGTGCAGCCCGTTTCCACGGAAATCCCTGTCCACCACGACTATATCCCTCATGGCGAACTGCTCCAGGCTCCAGCTGTCCAGATACGTCCCCTCCACCACCTTGAACATATCCTCCAAGACCCAGGAAAAGACGCACAATGCCACCAAAAGGCCACCTGCCTTGACCCCGAGGGCAAACCCCTCTCCTGAGAGGTTTCTCTCTATGGAGTTCTCCGAGGCATATATATCTTCGTCGCCGACCTCCCTGTATACCCTGGAGTTCAAGGCCATAATCTCGTCGTAATCCTCCATGCCCAGACGGCATAGCCTAGCAGGTATCGGCAAGGAGCTACCGTGACGGTGAAGATAAAGAAGCTTTCTGTCTCTGTCGGACAGCATGAGACATCCCTCCTCTGAGATGTGATCCCCGCAGGACGGGGCTTTTTTAATTTTCAATCTTCAATACAACGAAGACGCCTAGACCTCCCGCTTCCGAAAGGGAAAACAGCCGATTTCGGGCAAACTCGATTTACTTTCGAAGGTAGAAAAAAGACGAGATAGAAATCACTAACAGATAAAAGCCCGAGGAAAAAGGAGGTTGTGGCAACAATCGAGCGGAAACAAGCTAAACTCCGATACAAGTATATCATATCGATCGTCATATACAACAAAACGACAGGGGGGGCGCTTGCGTTTCGCAAGCCCCCCCTGTCGTTAACGAGATATTCCGATTCAACGGGAAAAAGACGCCATGGACTCCTCCACTATGTGATCCAGCAGGTCGGGAAAGGAGAATCCACCCGCTCTGGCCGCCTTGGGAACCAAACTGTTGGAGGTCATACCGGGAACGGTGTTTACCTCCAACACGAAAGGACGATTTTTACCGTCCAGTCTTATGTCCACCCTGGAGTAGATGGAACACCCCGATACCCTGTGGGCTATCTCGGCGAACCGGGAAACCACGTCCACCACCGACGGGTCCAGAATCGCCGGAGAGACGTAACGACTGCCCCCGCCGTACTTGGATCTGTAATCATAGAAATCCCCGTCGGGAAGGATCTCCACTATCGGGAAGGCCCTGGGAATCCCTCTTTCCTCCATCACCGTCACGGTAAGCTCCCTGCCGGCCACATAGGCCTCCACCAGAGCCCTGTTCTCTAGATTCCACGCGGACCGAAGGGCCTTCCTCAGTTCGTCCTCCTCGGAGACTATGTAGGTCGCCACGGTACTGCCTCCGCAACAGGGCTTCACCACCAGGGTCCCCCATCTGGAGAGAGCCTCCACAGGAGAGGCTCCCTCGCCGGGATGGACCGCCACGCCCCAGGGGACGTCGAGCCCCGCCGCCGCGAAAGCCCCTTTGGAGAGGGTCTTGTCCATCGCAACGGCACAGCCAGACGGCCCCGAACCGGTATAGGGAACCCCCGCCATATCCAACACCGCCTGAAGCCTGCCGTCCTCGCCCCATCCTCCGTGAAGGGCCACGAAACACAGGTCGGGACGATCACCGGCCAGGAAGGAGAACAGGGCCTCAGGAGACGGCAGATCCACCAGCTCGACCGAATGGCCCTTGGCCTTCAAACCCTCGGCTACCGCCTTGCCGCTGTCCAGGGAGACTTCCCTCTCCGGAGAGTCCCCTCCGCATAAAACCGATATCCTCATAGAACCTTCCTAGGACCTTATCTGACCCGATCCGGAGACCCGGAATTTGATCGTGGTGAGCTGTTCTATCCCCATAGGTCCCCTGGCGTGAAGTTTCTGGGTGCTTATACCCATCTCGGCCCCCAGACCGAAGACCGCCCCGTCGGTAAACCTGGTGGAGGCGTTGACGTAGACCGCCGCGGCGTCCACTCCGTCCAGGAACCGCCTGGAGCTGCCGTAATCTCTGGTGACTATGGCCTCGCTGTGTCCCGATCCGTGAAGGTGGATATGATCCATAGCCTCGTCCAGGGAGTCGACCATCCCGATCGAAAGGATCAGAGCCAGATATTCGGTGTCCCAGTCCTCCTCTACGGCGGACTTCATCGGCACGATATTCCTGACCCTCTCGTCGCCCCTAAGCTCCACGCCAGCTTCCTCCATCGCCTTTACAAGAGGGGGCAGGAATCGGGACGCCACGTCGGAATGGACCAGAAGGGTCTCTATGCTGTTACAGACCGAGGGTCTCTGAGCCTTGGCGTTTACGGCGATCCTGACGGCCATGTCCACGTCGGCCGAGCTATCCACGTAGAGATGGCAGAGTCCCATGCCTGTCATTATCACCGGAACAGTGGCGTGCTTTCTGACCGCGGCCTTCAGCCCCTTTCCGCCTCTCGGTATGAGAACGTCCAGAGACTCCAAACCCATGAGAGCCTGGGTGGCCTCCCTGCCGGGGTCGTCCAGCAGCTGAACCGCTCCGGCAGGAAAATCGACCTTCGCAAGGGCCTTTCCTATCGCGTCGGCGATGGCACCGTTGGAGTGATACGCCTCCCTGCCGCCTCTCAGTATCACAGCGTTTCCCGACTTGAGGCAGAGTCCCGCCGCGTCGGCGGTAACGTTGGGACGGGACTCGTATATCATCCCTATCACCCCGAGAGGAACCCTGACCCTGGATATCTCCAGGCCGTCCTCGCTTATACAGCTGCCCAGACCGGCCCCTATCGGATCCGGCAGCGCCGCTATCTGCTCGAGCCCCGACGCCATAGCCTCTATCCTCTTGTAGTCCAGGGTCAGCCGCTCCAGAAGAGGCTCGGACAGACCGGTCTTCCGGCCCTCCTCCAGATCCAAGCCGTTGGCCTCCATGATGGAATCCCGATGGGAACGTATCGACGAGGCCATCTCCCTCAGGGCTCGGTCCTTATCTTTCCTCCCCATCAAGGCAAGGTTTCTGGCCGCCTCCCGAGCGGAGAGCCCCATCAATCTAAGCTTTTCTTCCACTTTTCATACCCCCAAAAATAATACGATCATAAAACGGCGAGATTGTCCCTGTGGACCACCTCGTCGAAGTCCTTGTCTCCCAGAAGATCGGCGATCTCCTCGCTCTGATGCCCCAATATAGCCAGTATCTCCGAGCTGTCGTAGTTGGAGAGCCCTCGGGCTATCTCGTCTCCCTTGATCTCCTGAATGGAGACGATCTGTCCTCTGGAGAACTCGCCTCTGACCGCTATTACACCCGAGGGCAGAAGACTTCCGCCTCCCTCTGTAAGCGCTTCTACGGCACCGTCGTCTATGACGAGAACCCCCTGAGGTCTCGCCCCTGATGTGATCCACTGTTTCCTGGCGTGTCTGCCGGTCTGATAGGGCACGAACAGAGTGCCGAGTTCCTCGCCCTCCAGGATTCTCCGGGTGATCCTGTCCTCTCCCCCGCTGGCTATCACCATCGGTATCCCCGCCGGAAGGACTATGTCCGCAGCGGCCAGCTTGGTGTACATCCCTCCGCTGGCGAAGCTTGACCCCCTCCCGGTAGAGTTGGCCCTGATCTCGTCGGAGATATCGGCCACCACCGACAGTCTGGTGGCGTCCGGATGCTCCTTCGGGTTACGGTCGTACAGGCCGTCTATATCGGACAGTATTATCAGCAGATCGGCCTGGACCGCCACCGCGACCAGGGCGGACAGGGTATCGTTGTCTCCGAACTTGATCTCGTCGACAGCCACGGTATCGTTTTCGTTTATTATCGGCACGACTCCCAGCTCCAGAAGCCCGCACAGGGTGTTCCTGACGTTAAGATATCTATGTCTATCGTCGAAGGCGTCCCTGGTCAGAAGGACCTGTCCCACGTTCTGACCGTACTCCCCGAAGAACTTCTCGTACATCTGCATCAAAGATGCCTGACCGACCGCCGCCAGAGCCTGTTTCATGGGAAGGGTCGACGGTCGCTCCCTGAGACCCATCCTGCCCACCCCGGCTCCTACGGCACCGGAGCTTATCAAAATCACGTCCTTGCCCTGGTTGTGCAGGTCCGAAAGGGCTCTTGCCAGACGCTCCATCCGAAGGAGGTTGAGTTTCCCCGTCGGATGGGTGACCGTGCTCGTTCCCACCTTTACAACGATCCTTCGGCAATTTCTAAGATCCGATCTGTCCATGGTCTTCACCCCAATGGTTTAAATATGTCGCGGTGATGAAATTATACACCTCTAAGGAAAAGGGGAGAGAGGCACAATCCCTCTCTCCCCCCTCTAAAGATCGAAGACACCGGAAAGACGTCAGTCCTTGCCGCCTCCCAGGATACCCTGAAGGAGCTTCCCCGCCTCTTCCTCGACGGCCTCCTTCAGCTGGTCCTCCAGCTTCTTGGGCTGAGCGGGTTCCTGAACGTCCTCGGAGACGCCGGAGACGACATCCTTAGGAACCGAGGGAACTATCTCCTCCGCCGGAGCGGCTTCGGTCTTCTCCGGAGCTATCTTGGAGGGACCTATCTTGAGATCCTTGACGGACGACGAGTCCATGGTGCCCGCGACCCGGAAGGAGATATCCCTGAAATCGTCCTTGACGATACCCTGCTGGGCTCCGCCTAAGACCCCTCCTACAACCGCCGCCAGGGTTCCGACTCCGCCCCCGGCCAGACCACCGAGACCGGCTCCCACAGCCGCGTTGAGGAGCTTGACGTTGACCTCTCCGGAGCAGGACAGGTTCAGCTTCTTATCCGGACCGACCGTTCCTATCACAGCCATGGTCCTATATATCGGGTCACCCTCTCTGGCGGTGACCAGGGTTCCCTTGTCCAGGTGGAGCACCATGTCCACCATCCGGAAATCACCGTGTCCCTTGGCGTAGGAGATGCCGTCGGAACCGTAGAGGGACGCCGCCATATCGGCGATCGGGAAGCCTGTCAGCCTGCCGCCGCCGAGGTCAAGGGTCCCCTCTCCCTTCATGGCGAAGGGACTTAGAACGCCTGATGCGGAAAATTTAGCCTTGGCCGTTCCCGTCACCGTTCCCTTGGTTCCGGCGAAGTCCTTTATTAGGGGGGCCACGTCGGTTCCGGACAGGGAGACCTTCTTGGAAAACTTCATCGTTCCGAAATCGATCCACGCAGAGCTGACGACCTTTCCTCCGTACAGATCGGCCGTGCCCTCGGGGGCATCCAGCTTTGTCCCAGACAGTTTCAGAGGACAGTTCAGGTTCTTGATCGCTATGTTCATAACCGTGAAGGGAGGAGACTTGACGTATCCCGATCCGCTGCCCGTCTCTCCCTCGAAGGTTCCCTTGAAGGCCACGGAAAGCTTGCCACCTATTCCGTAGGCATCGGCGTCCACTATATCCTTGGTAGCCTTGGAGAGGTCCAGGTCCGGCCCGGAGAGCTCGAAGCTACCCTTGGGCACCGATCCCGAGGCGTCCATCTTTCCCTTTAACGACAGAGGGCGTCCTCCCACAGAGGCAACCGCCTCCTTGAGGTCCACCATACCGTCTTTGTAGGTCAGAGAGGCCGACACTCCGTCGACTCCGACCCCCCAGGCCACGACCTTGGGACTGGACAGAGCCATGGAGACCTCAGGAGAGGCGGCGGGACCCTTTGCCCTTATCGTGCCGGAAACGGCGGCCTGGAGAGGCAGCTCGACTGACTTCTCCAACATTATCTTCGAGCCCTCCAGAGCCAGGTCCAGGACGGGACCGTCCACCAGGGATATCGAGCCCGACGCCTCCACGGAGCCGCCGGAAACCATCGCCGATCCTCTGGATACCTTGAGGGCCGACGAATCGCCGGTAAGGCCCAGGTCGACCTTCTCCACGGGAAGCCCAGCCAGGGAAAGTTTTCCCGAAGACAGGGCCAGGTCCACCCCTAGGCCGTCCAGAGGACCGTCGAGATTCAACGAACCGTCGACCAATCCGGACAGAAGGCCGCTGGGCAGATCGAACCCGGCAGCCACCTTGGCGAGGTCCAGACCGCCCAGCTTCCCCTTCATGGAAAGCTTAGGCGACTTGCCTCCGATCGAGACCAGGCCGGAAGCGGTGATAGGAGCTCCGAACCACTCGGCCTTGGCGGAGGGGATCTCCAGGTCGGAGCCCTTCAGGGCGAAGTTGACCGACGGCTGCCCTATGTTCTGACCGAAGCCGGACAGAGAGGGCGAGCTGACCTTGCCCTTGATGGAGGGTCCGGCCAAAGGCCCCTTGATCGTAACGTCCAGGTCCAGATCCCCTTCCACCGGGATATCCGCACCGGTGAGGGCCGCCACCAACTCGGTGGAGACCTTTCTGGCCTTCAGAAGCAGGTCGACCTGAGGGGAGTCGTCCATGAAGGAAACTGTGCCCTCGAGATAGGCTGGCTGTCCCTGAAGAACCGTCTTTGACGACAGTTTGGCCACCCCTTTGGGATCCATTACCACCGAGATCCAACTCTGAGAAAGGGTCTGACCCCAAAGGGAAAGGCTCTCGGCCCGAGCCTTGACGGTACCCTTCAGCCCGTCCACCGGGCCGCTGAGGTCCACCGCTACGGAATCGATCACCCCGGAGACCTCCTTGGGGATCTGGGAATAAGTCCCTCTGAGTTTGCCAAGATCGGCGTCGGACGCGTCCAGCTTAAGCGCCACCTTGGGCTTGCCAGGTCCGAAAAGGGCGGAGAGACCTCCCGAAAGGGGGACCCCCGCCACTGCCGCCTTCAAAGACGAGACCTCCATAGACATATCCTGATAGCTCCAGTTGCCCTTTAAATTCGTGACCGGGACGGAGGCCAGCTTGCCTTCGAAACCCATGGTTCCAGAGAGAACGGGAGCGGCCAAAGAGCCCCCGGCCTTTACGGTAAGGGAAGCCGAGCCCTCCATGCCTCCTTCTGCCAGAGGGGGCCACAGCTTGGCCAGCTCCTCCAGCTTAAGCCCGTCGACGGTTCCTTCGGCGGTCAGTTCGGGCAGCAGATCGCCCTTTACCGACACTGTGCCGGAACCGACCGACAGCCTGGCGGATTCGACTACGGCCATCGAACCTCCGTATAGAGCGGAGATATCGCCCTTCACAGGAAGTCCCAAATAGGACAGATCGAGCTTCAACCCTAAGTTCAGAAGCTCTCCCTGGTTTAAGGCGGCGGATAGCAGGGATATCTCTAGGTTACCTCCTGGCAGAGCCAAGGACGAGTCCCTGAGCTCGACTATCTCCACGGGGATGGAAGAGGGCTCGCTTCCCTCCGACTTCGGAAGACCGTCAACCAAGGCCTGAATCTCGTCCGGATCGGTATCCACTCCGACCAGGGACAGACGCCTGACCAGGGCCCCCTTTCCCAAGATACCCATGAGGTTGGTTTTGATCTCTATGGACGGGACCTTTAAAGAGTACTCCCCGTCCTTCACGATATCCAAGTTTCGAATATCGTATCCCTTAACCGGGTTGCCCGAGACCTCTCCCATGGAGACCTTAGCCTCCAGAGTCTGAGAGAGTATCTTAGTAGCCTGGCTCTTGACGACCCCCGTACCGAGGTCGGTCACGGCCAGCAAAAATCCGGCCGCGACTACGAGAACAGCTAACGAAAGTCCGACAACGGTCTTTTTACTCATTTCACACCCTCCTTATGTCTATCGTGCTGCCACGAGTATAGCACGACACCGTAACGAAAGCGTTGACCACCGGGCCTCTCTGTTATAGGATGAACTTGAATCGGGGGGGTGTTCCGGAGATGACGCAGAGCGAAAAAGACAAAAAAGAAGAGAGCAAGAAGAAAAAGGTCTTCGAAGAGGTGGCAGGGGCCACCAAATACTGCCCAGTCACCTTCCAGGCGGATATAAGAGAGGCCGAGGAGAACGAGCTGGTAAGACAGGCTGAGGAAAAACTGTTCCTCCACAACATAGAGGTGGCGGACAAACTTCACAAGATATCGCTGGATCTCTCCCTAGACGATCTGATGGGCGACGACACGGCAGAGGAAGAAAAAGACGAAGAGGAGGAGGCCTAGGCCTCCTCCTCTATGGTTCCCTTGGCGACGACGGCCGTCTCGCCTCCCAGCACTATATCGCAGAGATCCTCCCTGAAGGTGGCCGTAACTATGTTGACCCCTCCGGGATTGCATACCGTTACGGGCGACTCCAGGTCAAGTCGTCGGACCGCCGCAACGGCAGAGGCACAGGAACCGGTGCCGCAGGAATCGGTCAGATCCTCCACCCCTCTCTCGTAGGTCCAAACCTTAAGAGACCGCCGGTCCACAGGGCCCACGAAGTTCACGTTGGTCCCCTCGGGAAAAAGCCTCCGGTCCTCACGGAGGGTTCTGCCCCATCGGATCAGATCCTCTCTGTCGACCTTTTCAGGATCCTCCAGATATATAACCAGGTGAGGCACTCCTACGATCAGGAAATCCGCCTCTACCTCTCCCCCAGCCATAGGCACCTTTCGACCGAACCATCCCTTTCCCAGATCGACCTCGCCCATATCCAGGTTGACGAAGCTGCCCTCGACCCTGGCCTTCATTATCCCCGCAATCGTCTCGAAAGACATCTCGAAAGGCGCTACCCCTCTCTCGAAGGCGTAGCGGGCTATGCAGCGGGCGCCGTTACCGCACATCTCGCCCTCCGAACCGTCCGAGTTGAACACCCTCATCCTAAAATCGCTGTTATCCGACGGCTCCACCACCAAGACCCCGTCGGCTCCTATGGATCTCCTTCTACGACAGACCCGTCTGGTCAGGTCCACCAGCTGTCCGTAGGCCATGCCGTCCCTGTCGATCACCACGAAATCGTTCCCGTTGCCGTTCATCTTCCAGAAATTCAACGGGATCACCTCCCTACCGTAAATAGAAAGGGGCAGGTCGCCCCGCCCCTATGATACATCTTAATTCTCAATCGGCAGAACCGGTCGACACCGATCGGGCGAAAACCTGGTCCGGACGATAGTCCTCTACAGGACTGGATATCACGTGGAAGGACACCAGGGCCACGGTGACGGCCAGGAGGAGACACAGAGGAGCGCCCATCCCCATGGCGACTCCCACATAGCCGGCACCGGCCCCAATCGCCGCCAATATGGCGTAAGGCGCCTGGGTGTTGACGTGGTCCATGTGGTCCGCCCCGCTGAACATGGAGGACATTATCGTCGTATCCGATATGGGACTGCAGTGGTCGCCCCAGACCGCCCCGGCGAAGACCGCCCCTATTGTGGGGACCATGTGGGTCATGGGATCCACCCCTCCGTTGACCGAAACCGACGCCACCAGGGGCACCACGATAGGCATCAGTATGCCCATGGTTCCGTAGGAGGTCCCGGTACAGAAGGAGATGACCGCTCCGACGAAGAAGGTCAGAAGAGGTATCCAGCTGGGGCTGAGGATATCTCCCGCCACAGATACTATGTATCCCGCAGTTCCCACCGACTTTATGGCCGAGCCTATTCCCCAGGCGAAGATCAGTATGAGTGACCCCACGAAGATGGACTGGGCTCCCTTCATGAAGCCTCTGAACATACTGCTGAGAGGAGCCAACCCCTGTAGCGAGTAGAGGACTATGGTCATGAAGGTCCCTCCGAAGGCTCCGTAGACCAGAGCCTTGGAACTGCTTCCCTCTCCGATGGCCTCGGCCAGACCCACGTTGGGCCATCCTCCTGTGATCACCAGCATGGAGAAGATAGTCCCTATAAGGAAAAACAGGGGAAGGACGAAGTTTATCACCCTCCTGGGAGTCTCGTCCGCAGGAGACAGGTCCGGGTCGGCGTCGGTGGAACTAAGTGGCTGAGCTCCCTCCCTCAGAAGCTTTCCGGTCTTTCTTGCCCGCCTCTCCGCCGTCAGCATGGGGCCGAAATCCCTGCCGGAGAGCACCACGTAGGTCAGCAAGGCCAGCGCCACCACGTTGTAGATCACGAAGGGGATGGATTTCAGATAGGTCACGTAGGCCGACGCCTCTATGCCAAGCTCGTTGAACTGCATACCTATCTGGCCCACCATATAGGCCACCCAGGAGGATATCCCGGCTATACAGGCGATAGGAGCCGCCGTGCTGTCCACTATGTAGGAGAGCTTCTCCTTGGACACCCTGTAGCGATCGGAAACAGGGGCCATCGTTGTCCCCACCACGGCGGTGTTGACGTAGTCCTCGAAGAAGATGACGAAGCCGGACAGCTCGGTGAAGAACATGGCACGTCTGCTGCTGGAGATCTTCTTGGAGAGCCAGCGCACCGCCGCGTCCACCCCTCCTCCGACCTGCATGACCCCGACCAGGCCTCCCATGGTGAGACAGGTAAGGACTATCCTGGCCCCCCAGGGATCGCCCAGGCCATTCCAGAGCGACTCGACCGCGTTGCCGAAGCCCACCACCGGATTCCACCCGGCCAACATGGTGCCGGCCATCCAGGAACCTACGAAGAGGGCGGGGATTACCTCCTTTGTAACCACGCACAGGCCTATGGCTATGACGGGAGGAAGAAGGGACAGCACGCCGAAGTCGGGAACGACGCCGTCGGCGGCGAAAGCGCACCGGGCCCATGCCAGAGACAGGACCAGGGCGGAAGAAAAACGGTAGATCGATCTCATAACGAAAACCTCCTGAAAAAATGGAATATCAAAGCAAATCCTCCGGAACCGATTCGCCCTTTATCAGATCGTCGAAAGACTGACGCTCAACGATGCATCGTGCCTCGCCGTCTTTGACCAGGACCACCGCCGGCCGTCTGAGCCGGTTGTATCCGCTCGCCATGGAAAAGTTGTAGGCTCCGGTGTCGAAGACCGCTACGACGTCGCCTCTTTCGGGGAGAGGCAGCTCGGCGTCCTTTATCAGGATATCGCCGGACTCGCAGCACCTGCCTGCCACCGTCACCACCGAATCGGGCTGTTCGTCCATCCTGTTAGCCAGGACGCACCGATACTCGGCCTGATACAGGGAGGGCCTGGGATTGTCCGTCATGCCCCCGTCGACGCTGACGTAGGTCCTTATTCCCGGTATCTCCTTGACCGTGCCGACCCGGTACAGGGTGATCCCAGACGGACCGACTATCCATCTGCCCGGCTCTATCACCAGTCTGGGCCTTGCCATTCCCCTCTCGGAACATATCCTCTCGGCGGTCTCCACTACGCAGCCCAGGAAAGAGTCCAGGTCCACCTCTCTCTGATCCTTGCCGTAGGGTATGCCTATGCCGCCTCCGACGTTGAGCTCTTTAGTCTCGAAGCCGATCTCCTCTCTTAGGGTTTTCATAAGATCTCCCAGAACCCCCAGGGCCTCCAGATAGGCCCTGTTCTCCATCAGCTGGGAACCTACGTGGAAATGGAACCCCAGCAGCTTAACGTAGGGAGCCTTCATAGCCGTCTCGACGCAGTCCCTCAGTCCCTCACCCAGAAGGGGCATACCGAACTTGCAATCCGTGTGGGCCGTCTGGATATAGCGATGGGTGTCGCCGCTGACCCCGGGAGCCAGGCGGAACAACACGGAGACCTCCGTCTTACTTTCCTCGGCCATACTGGCCAAAAGGTCCAGCTCGTCCCGGTTGTCCACCACGAAACGTCCCACTCCGACGTCCATGGCCATGGCCATGTCCTCGGCGGTCTTGTTGTTGCCGTGAAAATAGGCCCGCTCCATGGGAAAACCGACGCTCACCGCCGTATGGATCTCGCCGGAGGAGACCACGTCCAGCCCCAACCCCTCTGACTTCACCAGGGCGCACATCGCCCTGGGCAGAAAGGCCTTACCTGCGTAGAGGACCTCCACGTCTTCGTACCTCTCGGAAAAGGCACTCTTGACCGCCCTCATCCTCCGCCTTAGCTCCGTCTCGGACATCACGTAAAGGGGCGTGCCGAACCTCTCGGCCAACTCGGTCACGTCGCACCCGTCGAAAACCATACCGCTCATAAACCCCACCACCTCGCATCATCTCTCTGATAAGATAAAATCCATCGGAACAAAAAAACGAAGACCCATCCCACTCAGGGACGAGCCTTCGTAAAAGGCACGCGGTACCACCCTGCTTGGACGTCTACGTTCCAAGCATAGCACCACCGAGAGTATAAAAAAAAGACCCGCCCCTACCGTAGGGACGGGTCTTGAATACCCGCGGTACCACCCTGCTTGGACGTGTAAACGCCCCGCTCGGACCCTTTGACGGAGGTCAACCGGGAGACGTACTACGGCCTAAGGGCCTTTCCGTTCCGGCTCGCCGGGCCTTATCCCCCGAGATCACGTTCGAGACCCCTTCCAGCCGATGGAGGTCTCTCTCTGGTCGAACGCCAAAGATCGCTGGGGCTTCCGGTTCATCGCCTTTATCGCTATGAAAACAACTTGCGCTGTATTATACACCTAGCCGAGAACCTGTCAAGAGGACATGCTCGCAGGAAGTTCCTACAGCACCGAGACCTCTAGGCCTCCTGGACCTCGAGCTCCATTTCCTTGTGTTTTCTGGCAGCGGCGAAAAGGGTCATCGAAGTGTAGAAGATCACGACTATGACCAGGTACCTCAAGATCTTCAGGGGCAGCGACTTGACGATGAAGGCCGCTATCAACACGCCGATCACACCGAACAAGTTGATGGCCCAAGAGGCTTTCTTGTTGTATGCCTGCTGCTTAACGAACTCCGCTGAGGCCACTGGCATAAGGAAGGCGCAGGAGCCCATCATGACGGGGAAGGCCACTCGAGGACTCATTCCAAGGAAGGTCACCATGGCCATGGCAGGAGCGTAGAGTCCGACACCCATGGTCATGAGGGCACCGAAGATGAAATTCAAGACGATGCCTATGGCGAGCCTGGCACCAGTCAGGCCCCTTGCCTCTCCCTGGAAGGCCAGCCAGCCCTGATCTCCGGCGATGAAGAGGAAGGCCGCGGCCAAAAGGGCGAAAGCCATCACCAGCTGCACCCGCTTCTCGGAGAAGCCGGAAACCCACTTAGATCCAATCTTGGCACCAACCACCGAGGCCGCTATGAGGGAGATCAGGGTGACCATGTCCATATCGATGGCGGAGATGAATATGAAGGCCTCCAGAAGGACCGGCCACGTGCAGGAGACGTTAAGGGTCCCAGGTATCACCCTGTCCTCTATCTGCTTTCCGAACCTCAACATGGCGGTCAGGGGAGCAAAGCTGCCTATGCCGAGGGTGTCAAAGAAATTGGCGACGAACCCCATAAACCCGGACAACATAAAGTTAGTGCCTTTTTCCATCTTGCCCTTGAACTCCATCATGTCCTTTATGAAAAAGAACGAAAAATAAGCTCCAAAGACACCTAGCGCACCAAGAAGACCGTATAGCATTTTTTATCCTCCTATGATTAGTATAGTCCATGCCTAACGCCAACCTGACAAAAAACATTAAAAAAACCACCGAAAAAGATAACGACTCACACAAGCTCACAAAAGACACTCGGCACTTCTCTCTCGTTCAATGGGCAAAAATGCTATCCCCCCTTCAGATCACGAAACCCAACCCGATCGGATCATCATCGTCTATGACGTACTGGTTGAGCCCGGTTATATAGGCACTCCCGGTGATTTCCGGGATAACCGCCTTAAAGGATCCCACGGAGGTCTCCGCTAAAACCCTTCCCTTGAACAACGTTCCTATAATGCTCTCGTAAACGAACTTCTCGCCTATTTTAAGTTCATCCTTCGCATATAAGGTCGCCATCTTCGCACTGGTTCCGGTGCCACAGGGAGACCGATCGAGCTGCCCCTGACCGAAAACAACCAGATTCTTGTAGTTAGCCTCCGGATTTGAAGGACGATCGAATATCTCTATGAGGTCCACGGTCTTTATATGAGGAAGCAGAGGATGAACTACTTCGAGCTCACAATTCAGAATGTCTCTCAGCTCAAGCGCAAGTCTCTTCAACTCCTGGGCTTTGTCCACCTCTACCGATAGGCCGAACTCGGCAGCGTTTATGATACCGAAGAAGCTACCTCCGAAGGAGATATCAAGCTTCACGTTCTTCCCCAGGCTAGGCATGAAGACCTCTACGTCTCTCTTATATAGGAAGGCGGGGACATTTACGAAAGAAACCTCCTTGACCTTCTTCTCCCTCACCTGGACCTCGGCCCTTACAAGCCCGGCCGGAGCCTCCAAGACGACCTTCGTAACCGGCTCGTTCATCTCGACCATGCCGGTTTCGACTGCCACGGTGCAAGCTCCTATGGTGCCGTGGCCGCACATGTTGAGATAGCCGCCACCGTCCATGAAGATGATCCCGAAATCGGCCTCGCTGCTGGAAGGCGCAGTCAGAATGGATCCGAACATATCGTTGTGACCTCTCGGCTCATGCATCAGAGCGGTGCGAAGATAGTCCATGTGATTTTCGAGATAGCTCTTCTTCTCCGGCATGGTCAACCCGGGGATATTTGGAACCCCACCTACGATTACTCGGGTTGGCTCCCCCATAGTGTGGGAGTCAACGGCAAAGACGTTTTTCTTGAACTGCATCGTACAGCCCTCCTTGACTTTAATTGGATTCCTGTCTTTTGCGCATCTTCAACTTAAGAAGGGAAACCGCCTTTTTGGCATCGAGCTCCGAAAGACTGTTCTCGCCAAGGACCTCCGTCTCCACTCCTTCTTCCGTCTTGTTGATATCGACTATGGTGTTCATGTACTTGTTCACAACGACGAACTGAGCCTGAGTCCCTACAAAACTGACCCCCACGACGGAGATATCCCTTTTCCCAAGCTCCTCGACCGTGTTAGCGAAGTCGACGTGGCTATTTCCCCAACCGTCCAACGAGACTATGGCTCCATCGGCTCTCATGGACTCCGCCCACGCCGCGGCGCGCTTTCCAACAAAATACTTATCGCCGTTGTCCTGCGGGGTCCCCACAACTATGACCCCCAACAAATCGACGTCGTCGTCGCTATCGACGATCTCCAAAAGAGGATCCCTGAAATGGTGCAACGTGGTCTCTTTAGTGGAAGGTCCTATTCCCATATTTATCCTCCGTCAAATCAATAGAGACACATCAAGGCTCCGTCCCGATATTCGTTCGGGGTTACTATCACCGGGACGTTCCCGAAATCGACTATGGAGTATCCTCCCTCAAATCCGGCGGGCTCCCGGCCGAAAAGCCTGGTATCGTACCCTCCGCCCTGACCTGCTACTTGTTTCACAATCACGATCTTAGGCTTATCCGCAGAAACACTCTCGTAATAGACGTGTCTTTCATCGGCATCTCTAGGGTTCAGTTTTTTTATGGACTCCCTGATGGATTGGATCACGGAGTCGCACAGACGATACGCAGCGTTCGGACCGGATCGGACCCGACCTTGATCTTTCTGAAACTCGACGTCGACCTGTACGATGTAGTCCGACTCCTGCGGCGTCCCTCTGCGATTGAAAACCACGGCGTCCTTGAGCCTTCCCGATGCCGCACCCATGTTAGAGGCCTGCCGTCCGTCGACGTCTATTCCGTTTATCATGACCACCACTCCGGTGAGCACGTTGGTCACACCCTCGCCCAAAGTCCCCAGAGCCTTCGTTGCGATGGGCTGAAAATCCATTATGGCGTTCACCTCTACGTCGCGCTGAGAGGGAGAGATCACGTTCAATCGGACCTTGTTTATGACATCGGAGTGGACCTCCTCCGCCATGGGTCTCAATTCCTCGCCCAAGGTCAATAACCCGTCGCAGAAGGACGTCTTCTCTCCAAAAACGACCTTCTTGACGTGGAAGGCATTGACCACCAACTTTCTAGTCTTTTTAGAGTTATCCATGATCGAAGTCATCTCCGTATTCATCAGATATGCGCACATCCAACGTGGACGTACGCATATCCTGCGTATGTCTGACTTAGACCTTCGCTATGTATTCGTAAGGCAAAGGGACTATCACCCCTGCCGACTCTATCTCGGTCATAGCCCTGAGACTGTCCTTGACTATGGCCATCTGCATCTCGACGTTATGCGGTTCTCCGGCGTTCGCACCCATGGGGACCCTGGGAGCGACGGCTCTGGGCGAACCGTTCTGTCTCACGACGGGAGGCAAAGCAGCGATTATTATCGTAGGAATCCCCGATTCCTCTATTGCCCGCTGTACTATGACAGCGGACCGATGGCAGGTGCCTCACCCAGCGGTCATAAGGACGGCGTCCACACCCTCGTCCTTCAGTATCTTCGCCACCGATGGACCGAGATCGTTCTTGAATTTCTCCTGATTGCCGCCGCCACCCATAAACCCGACATGGCTCTTGGCTACGGACTTGATGAACCCCTCGGCTGCAAGCTCTCTGATACGGTCGAGAGGGAACATGCAGTTGATGTCCTTGTTGACGTCACCATTATCGTATCCTCCGTGAGAGACCATCATGTCGTCGATCAGGGCATCTCCGGGAACGATACGATAGGTGGAGTCTCCAGCCAGGTTAAAGCGCTTGTCGCTCTTGAGATGCACTCCGGCCGCGGTCGCCAGGGCGATGTTCATGTCTTTGAGGTCCTTGGTGACCGGGGTCCACACAGGGTTCGGAGTTATGGGGACGTATATCTCGGATTGCAATCCACTTACGCAGACGGCTACCATATCTATCCATTCCTTTCTTTTTCGTGTTCTAAGATCTGCACGTACTTTTCGTTTGGGGTCGAGTTGACCACCTCGGGAAAGCTCATCCTGAAGGCGACTTCCTGTCCGATCTGCAACGGCTCGTCGCAGATAAGCATCCTTTTAGGGACCCGAAGGGATCCCAGACGTCCCTTGAGATCCATCCCAACGGCGCCGTCTTGAATGTCCACTATGACTCCGGCCATCACGATGAGCTTGTCGCCGTAGTTCAAGGGCAGATCAGTCCATGTATTTTTCACGACGTTTATCGCTTACCGGTATGGAATTTTCGTTCGGGACCAGCTCCAACTCCATTCCGATCTGCTCCTCTATGCTCTCAAGATTGCTCTCCTTCACGTTGGGGTTCCACTTGCGCTCCGGCTCCATGACTTCCTCGCCGTTCATGATGGCCCGAAGCATCTCCAACGCCCTCACGGCGTCCTCCCTGCAAAGGGTGTTACAGCCGAGGATCTCGTTCTCGATCCCGTTATCGGACTTATTCAGGTCCACCATGGCAGTCATGTAGGGGTTACCCACGACCAAGGCTCCCTGCATGGCACAGAAAGACATACCCACCACAGGGATCCCTCTCATACCTATCTGCTCGATATGGCTGGCGAAGTCTATATGGTTATTTCCGAAGCCCTCGGTGGTGACGATCGCTCCGTCCACGTCCAGGGCCTCCACAGTCATGCCGAGCCTCTCCGACACGTAGAACTTCTCGCTGTTGATCTGAGGGCTTCCGATCAATATGACGCCGCAGAGATCCATCTCCTCGTCCTTGAGGGTCTCCAGCACCAGAGGCTCACGCCAATAATGCCTCGAGCACTCCTTCGATGCCGGTCCGATACAGGTCAGAGCGTGGATGCCGCCGTCCAGCACCTCCAGCGGAGACAGCATCACGGGGAGGTTCCCAAGGTCGATATTGGGATGCCCTCCGAGCATGCCTACCGGCTCCTCCGGAAGTATCAGGTTGTCGTGCATAGCTCCCTGCCCCATTATCTCCTTGACTATGACGACCTTCTTCTTGCTGGGATGACGGACCTGCTTGAACTCCTCCGTATCTACCACGAGACTTTCATCCAGATCCTTCAGCGCCATGCGGATCTCGTTCGTGATGAACTCGGTGGCCCGATGAGCAGAAAACGGCCCCCTACGCTCCATGTTAGTGTGAGCCTCTATGACCACCTCGGTCTTGATCATTATGTCGCCCTTGTCGGGAGCCCCGGGACGGTTCCATAGGATGTTCTCCTGGAGAATTCCCTCCGACGAGCCGAACTCTCCTATCTGAACCCCGTTCTCGTCAGTCCCGGTGATAACCATGACCACGTTGTCCAGGACCCTGGTCACCCCAGTCCCCAGCTTGCCGTCGTTCTCCTTCGTCGCTATAGGCTGGATGTCCATCAGGGTCTCGGAGTAGGTGTCGTATAACTCGGGGGTGATGATATCTATCTTTATCTTCTTGACCAAGTCGCTTACTTCCACCGCATCGTCGCAGATGTCTTTTCTGATGTAGAGCTTGGTTCCATCTATCTTCGTATCGTCGCCGAAACTGACCTCGGTGATGTTGAAATGCTTCTTGACCAGAGACCGGATCTCCTTCGGTTCCGCCTTGGCGGCCGAAAGAGCCCGAGGCTCCTCCTCCGGGACCTCTACCAGCATCGCCTCCGAGGGATAGGGCTCCTCGCTTGAATAGTTGCCGTACGAGCCGAGAGGCAGCTCTATATCTATCCCTCGCCCTTCTTCTATCTTGATTCTCAATGTACCTCCGTAGCTGCCGGAGGACCGGGAGAGCTTCGGAGCGGCCTGTGCAGGCATAGCCGGCGCCACGTATCCCTGGAACATCGAGGGAGTCAAGGCAGTGAAGGCCTCCCTGGCGGAGGACAGCTTTTTCCCGACGGCCTCCCCGCGAGTCACCGCGTCCCGGGGCAAGGAGAGCAAGAGCGAGTCCACGAGATTGGCGAAGTTGGACGGATCCTCCAGATCGTCCGGACCGATGGGCTCACCTGCCTTCTTTCCAACCTTGAGGACCGCCTTCTCGTTCTTCTTCGACACCTTGGCCTTAGACGAACCATCCGTAGTCCCGGCGTCCGACATCTTCTTGGCCCCCTCTACCAGATCGGGGGTCAGGGGAGTGAGAGAGTCTATAGTCTTCAACAGCTTAGCTCCCAAAATTTCGCCGATCTTATGGCAATTAGACGGTATAGTCAGCAATCCGGAGTCCTCGAGGTCCGGAAAAATCGCAGGATCCTCCAGGTTGTGGGACTCCAGAATCGTCCCCTCCTCCGTCCGACAGCAGACGATAGCCGGCTTACCGGCCATTTTCTTCGCTTGCTCGATATCGATAGACATTCTTATCCGCTCCTTTATTCGTCACCCGAGAAGGGCAACCTTCTTGTCAGATCGTGCCCGATGGTCCTCATGACATGATCGGTGTGGTGATATACAGGCAACCCCAGATTAGGGGCGCTGCACATGACCGTGTTGCTACAGTCGCTGCAATTGGAAATCAAAAGCCTCTCAGCCCCCTCCCTCTTCAGCTTCAAAACGGCCTGAGCTTGACCGGGACAATCCCCCGGAGTCATGCACTTATTGGCACCCTTTATCTTCACGACGTTCTTGCACTCCGCTACGGACACGACCTCCGACCCCATCTTGCGGGCTATATCCCGAAGCCTGGCCTCGTCGGCTCCACACGCGCAGACCAATAAACCGAGTTTTCCCCTGAACTGAGGGAAAGGTATCGTGACTATGGCGCCCCCGGAGATCTTGGTGACGACCGAATCGTCTATGCCCGCCGCCTTTCCGGTATAGGGACCGCCTATTATGAGCTCCCCGAAATCTCCGTCGATGCCACCGACGTCTTCGATAAGCTTTTTGACCGAGGTCCCCACGGGGACATCGGAAAAGATCCTCACTCCGTCGGGCCGTCCTATCTTCCCTATGATCGTGAAATCCTTGTCTATCACCGGTTTGAACTCGTCGATAGCCATGGCTATGTTCTTGAGGGTCTCCACGTTCAAGACCACGCAACCTGCATCCGAAGGCAGCTGGGTGGGCTCCAGCCAGGTCCCGAAGATATCGTGTATCAAAGCCCGCTCCTCCCCCATGGGATACATATCGGCGAGGAGGTGGATCTTGATGGAATCGTCGCTGCCAAGCTCCTTGCGCAGGGCCGCTACAGCGTTTTCGTTCTTTCCCTTGATCCCTATGACGGCATCGCCGGCCCCGGTCATCCGCATGGCATGGCGGATTCCCCTTATGAAGAGCCCCGCGTCCTTCTCGATTCCCTTTATGTTATGGTGAAGAGCGGGCTCGCATTCCGCGGCGTTCGCGACTATATGCCCTCCGTTTAGATCGGTCTTAAGCTTCACGTGAGTGGGAAAACCGGCGCCTCCGGCTCCGACCACTCCGGCGTTGAAGACGGTCTCGACCATGTCCTTGCCCTTCTTGACCTTGACGTAGTCCCTAGACTGGTTCTCGCTCGCCTCTATCACGATGAAACCTTCGGATATCTCCTTCACCACCCCGGACACGCTGGAATGGATCCTGGCCCCCAAGCCGTCGGGCTCGGCGACACACTGCCCTCGTTCGACCAAATCCCCTTCTTTCACTGTCGGAGAACTTGGTTTCCCTATGTGCATAGACAAAGGGATATTGAATAAGTAGTTCAACGTCATACCCCCCTAAGGATATATAAAGTTAAAGCGACAGCGAGACAAAAGCAGACGCAGGCCGCCACCCTGGAAACCTTAACGAGTCCGACTACGCCGCCGCGAACGATCCTTCCTGAGAACTCAGAAAGGACGACAGCCTCGACAGGCGGTCACATAAAAGAACCTCTATGATAGATATGAATTTTGTTTTGGATAAAAAGAAAGGGGTTCGTCGCCTGTTCAGGCCAAAGGCCGACAGGGACAAAGGGGAGAGATTTGAAAGAGAGATGCAACTATTTACAGTTAGGATGACTCTATTCAGACAGGAGGCTATGGGACTTGGGGTAAGGTATGGTCCTAGATCGACTGGCTCCGATGGTCGCCTTTCCGGCATCGAAACCAGGCAAACTGGGCATGGGTAGGACATCACCATAAAAATCCCGTCCAGTGGAGGCTTCTTGCGAAGACGGCCAAAACCGCATGGTCCTGGGCACGGTTCCGGGCACAGGGCTGGGGCTGGGGCTGGGGCTGGGGCTGGGGCTGGGGTCTCGCTCTCTTCAGTAGCCTGACCCATAGCGATGACATTCCGTATCAAAGCGATTATCTCCTTCATACATAGAGTCATGGCAGAAAGTTATTAAACTATCCACCTCACAAAACAATTAATATCACAAAGCAGTAAAACTGTCAAACACAGCCAAAAAGGAAAACACTTTTACTCGTTTTAGTTCTTCAATCACCTCCCTATCTCATGCAACTCTAAACGAAACGCCGCCCAAAGAAAGGAGTTATTGAGAGCGCTTTCACATGAATGCCGCACAAAAAACAAGGCGAAACCACAAGAAGACCATTCAAAGACGCCGCGGATAGAGACGACATAAAGACGAACAAGGAACGAAAAGTAGAGAGAGATATATACTTCATATGTGTTCAAAACGGCTGCTGCGAAGGAATAACTAGAGACCGGAAGTTCACCTCATATCGATGGGCAAACGCCCTTACTCTTTATTAAATTGTTCACTCTATATCATAACCAATACCATGGGCAAGAGATGCTGTCAAATAAAAAATATACTTTGAATTTTCCGATCAAATTCCCAGACGTGATGGCGACGACCCATGAAAAACACTGTCGCCAAGCCCACTTACCGATCTAACCCCGTTAAAATAAGGCCGATTCAGGGCTTCGTTTTCAGAATAGATTTCCTATTCTCTCCTCCGTCGTTATTATGGATAGACTAATAACATTAACAAAGGGGTCGCATTATAAAAATATACGCCCCCTTTGTTTTTTGATTTTTAACGAGTCAATCTACAACGATAAGATCCTTAGTGTAACCGTTCAAAACCTCGCATCCATCCTCGGTGGCTATAACCAGGTCCTCTATCCTCACCCCTATATCGCCCGGAAGGTAGATTCCGGGCTCGATGGAAAAGATCTGCCCAGGCATTACCACGTCGGTGTTTACGGGTGAAACGTCTCCGAACTCATGATCCTCTATGCCTATGGAGTGCCCCAACCTGTGAGTGAAGTACTTGCCGTATCCCTTCTCCGTTATATAATCCCTCGCGGCCCCGTCTATATCGCAGAATCTGACACCGGCCTTGACCTTCTCGATCCCCCTCATATTGGCCTCTCGGACGATCTCGTAAACCTCCCTGGCGTGGTCAGAGACGCTGCGATAAAAGACGGTTCTGGTCATATCCGAACAATATGACTGAAAACGACAGCCTATGTCGATGATCACGCAGTCCCCCTCCTTGACGAGGGAGTCGTCCATCACGTGATGAGGGTCTGCGGCGTTGGCTCCGTATCCCACTATGGGATCGAAGGAATGCCCGTCGGCCCCTAATTCCTCCCAGATGTCGCCTAGCATCTTGCCCATCTTCTTTTCCGTGTATTTCTTCGGAACCAGGCCGATCATCCTGTCCATGGCGGAATCGTTCAACTTGGAGGAGGTCCTCATGAGGTCCTTCTCCATCTCGTCTTTACACATCCTGACCTTGTCCACTATCTCCGAGCCGTTGACGAAGTCGCTTGCGCCGCCGGATTTCATGAGCTTAAGCAGGAAACGGGCGGGCCAGTTCTTATCCACCCCCATAACCCCATCGTGATCGGTGAATTTCGTCAGCATGGGTACCGGATCCTGGGTGTCGTTGTACCACACCATGTCCAGACCGAGATCCTCCTCCACGGGGAACAGCTCGTTTATGAAAAGCCTGTGCTTGCCCTTCAGGTCAAGATAAAGGGCCAACATCCTCTCTCCCGGCAGGATCCATTTTCCGGTCAGATAGAATATGGCACAGGGATCCGACACTATCATCTGAGGGATTCCCTTCTTCTCCATGGATGCTAGAACGGCGTCAAGCCTGGTCCTGTTCATATAATCGACCTCCTATGATATTTAATTATCAACTACCTGACACAATGGGTTCTTTTAACGAATTTTCTCCATATCCACAACCCGCTGAAAATAACGACGACTGCTCCGCCTATTATCTCTATCTCGTAGATAACGTTTTCCCTAAGGGTGGGCATAGCCGGAGCGAGGGGCAACAGAATGCCGCCTATGACCACGACCATGACGACGGAGGCTATCAAAATCGCCGTATTCGCGTCCTTGGCGATCACGTAGGGCCGGACCTCGTCAGGTCTCGTCCTGCGCAGTTTTATATAGGACGTGAAGAGAAGGATATAGGGGAAGAGCGAGGTCAAAGCGGTCATGGTGACCAAAACGTTGTAGATTATGTCCACCGAGGGCAGTAGATTTATGGCGAGCAGGATTATCGTCACTATCGTAGCCTGAAGATAAACCGCCCTGACCGGGATGTTATGCTCGTTGCTTTCGGTCAATTTCTCCGGGAAAACCCCTTTCGGGACGCTGCAGAAAAGCATCTTTATAGGCGATCCGATGTACAGAATGATGGCGCCCAAAACCGACAGGGTAATTCCAAAAGCGACCAGCTTGATGAACCATGTCCCTACCCCCAGGTGGGAGGCGACCTGGGACAAGGCCACGAGGATACCCTGAGAGGCAGTTATCTCGCTGGTGGGCAATATCATCGTTATGGCGACGGAACCCAATATATAAAGCCCCGAGATCAGACATGCGGCTATCAATATGGCTCGGGGGAAGTCCTTTTTAGGGTTCTCCATCTCCGTGACGAAATTAGCCGTCGTCTCCGCGCCGCCCAGAGCGAACAAAACGGACGAAATCGCGACGAAGGAATTTACGTTCAACTGAGGCATCATGCTCTGCACAGTATAGACCGAGGCCGACTGATGTCCGAAAACAAACACCGATACGAAACCCATGGCTATCAAAAGGATAGCGGGGATGGTTGATCCCAAGGCTCCCACGAAAATAAAAAAGCACCGTTTAAACCAATATCGGATAAACAGGATACAGTACGAAAATATTACCGCAGAGATACCCCATTCAGCTTGCTTAATTTGAAATATTTAAGCTGATGCCAATATTTCAAGATCAACAGGGCAAAAAAGGGTGGTCGAGCCAAGCTCGATCCACCCTTAAGAGACGAAACGTATCTAAAAAATCAGCGAGAGATCTCTTCCGCCAGTCTCTCCACCAGGTCGGGCAGGACGGAGAAGGCGAAGCGGGGCTCAAGTCTCTCGGTGGCCTTGTGTACGTCCTTTCCGAAGGGCCCCAGGTTGCAGACCGGGGCCTGCACCGCCTTCATGGCCTCGAAGGGAACGTCGTAGAGATCGCCCCATCCCGCCATGTTCTCCTTCAGTACGGACATATCGCCGTTCCCGACGGCACGACCGAGGTAGCTCAGATCGGAGATACCCTCGAAAACCGGCACATTTACGGGTTCGTAGCCCCTCTCCCTGGCGAGGTCGAACACCGCCTCCAGGGCTCGATCCAACCGCCCTTCGGCTTCGTCGTCGACCGCCACGGTTGGAGGGTATAACGGAGGCAGAAATCCCACGACCGCCATCGGCCCATCCAGGCCGCTTTTGTCCAGAAGAGATAGTACCTCCGCCGCCGCCGCGTCGACCGGGGACCCCGAGACGTCGCCTCCGACGGGATCGGCCTCTCCCGCGACCTTTCTCAGCTCGGAAAGGGTCATCACCCGCGACTCCGGCAGAGATAGACTTACGCCCAGCTTTCTGGCAGACCAGGAGGTCAGGTCTATCGCCCTGGCCAGCCCCTCCCTGGCGGAGTTCAGGAGAACCTTCAAAAGCTCCTCGGGAGAACGGGAACAGTAGAGCAGGTTATAACGGGCCATCACCCTGTCGTAGAGGGTAACGGAGTAACCGTCCCTCAACGCCTCAAGCCCCAGACAGGCGGCGGGAGGAAAAACCATATCGCCCAACCGATCCGCCGACTCGGGGGCTCCCTCCAGATGGGAGTTTATCTGACCGGCTATCTGAACGGCGCTTATTCCCTTGAAGAACTCTCCCACATGGGATCCCACCCCCACGGAGAGGACGAAACCCATGGCCTTGCCTATGGACCCGCGGTGAACCGGCCAGCTAGAGCCCTTGGCTCCTACTGTGGGCTCTCCGTTGACCCAGGCCGACACATTCAGGCCCCTTTCCTCCAGAAAACGGGCCACCTCGGGAACGGCTTTTCTCATGCCGAGAGACAGGTTCTCCTCGTCGGGGACCGCCAGAAACAGCACGTTACAGGGGGCGCCCTCACGATCCCACTTTTCAATCAGCGCCATGTGAACGGCCAGACCGCATTTCATATCGGCGGTTCCCCGCCCGAAAAGCCACCCTTCGTCCAGATCCTTACGGATCGGCTCGGGAAGCTCCCTCATGGCGATATCGACCGCAAGCCTTTCGGGATCGAAGGCCACGTCGGCCAGGTCACCGTAAACGGAGGCGCTGACCACGTCGAAGTGCCCCGTCAGTCCCAACGTGGCCGAGGAGCCGCCGGACGCCTCCATAAAGGCCAGCACGGCAGGGCGACCGTCGCAGTCTATCGTTTTAAGGTTCCCCGACCTCTCGCCGGAGAAACAGGACAACTTAGCCAGGATGGAATGGATTTTTCGCCCCATCTCCAACTCGCCGGACGAGCCGGAAACGCTCTTAACCGAACATAGATCCAGCAGCAGCTCTCTTATTCGATTTTCCATCGTAATAGATCGTCCTCCTTCACGGATACATAAAATCTCCGAAAACGGCATCTCCATCGCAGTGGAAACCGTTATTTAAAAGGATTACGTCATCGATTATACTAGAAAAATCGAACATACTACAGAGGACTTATGACCCCTTTGTACATCAGGGTCAGGGCCAAAACGGCTGCGACGGACAGACCTCCGGAGATCAGGAAGTTCGAGGGAGAAAAAGCCGACTTTCCCGACTCGTACTTTGCCTTCCAGAAGAAAAAAGCTCCCGGAGCGTAAAGAACGGCACACATCAAGAGATAGTCCAACCCAGCGGCGTAGATCAGCCAGAAGGAGTAAACCGAGGCTATCGCACCTATCGCGAGATCGCCGACACGAGACTCTTCCGGGCCGTAGGACTCGCCTGTGACGACCAGCTTGAACTGGTACAGGGCACTGAACATGTAGGGTATGAGGATGGCAGCGCTGGCTATGGTATACACCGCCTGATACGTCCCGCTGGAGAAGAGGATCAACACCAGAAAAAGCTGAATCAGGCCGTTCGTTATCCACAGAGAGGCGACGGGAGCTCCGTTGGCGTTCTCCTTGGCGAAAAGCCTGGGAAGGACGCCGTCCTTCGCCGCCACGTAGGGAGTCTCGGCGGCCAGGAGGGTCCATCCGAGGATGGCTCCCAGGAGGGACACTATCAGCCCCAGGTTTATCAAGGTGGCGCCCCACGGCCCCACGACGGACTCCAGTATATAGGCGGTGGTGGGATTGGGCAGCCCCACCAGATCTCCACGGGCCATAACTCCTAGAGACGTGATCGAAACGAGAACGTAGATCACCAAGGTACCGACCAGACCGACCAAGGTCGCGGTCCCCACGTCCTTGCGGTTCTTTGCTCTTCCGGAGACGACGACCGCCCCCTCTATGCCTATGAACACCCAGAGGGTCACCATCATAGTGCTCTTGACCTGAGCCATGACGGAACTCCACTCGAAGGCCCCTCCGGTGCCCCAGAAATCGGAGCTGAAGAGGTCGGCATTGAAGCCCAAAGTAACCAGGACCAAGAATACGATGAGGGGAACCAGTTTGGCTATAGTGGTCACCAGATTGACCAAAGCCGCCTCCCTGACACCCCGAAGGGCCAGAAAATGGACGCTCCACAGGACCAAAGAACCTCCCAGAATCGAGGCTAGGTTGTTTCCCTCGCCGAAGACGGGGAAGAAATATCCTATTGCGCCGAACAGCAGGGTTATGAAGGCAACCGTCCCCAACCAGGCGCTTATCCAATACCCCCAGGCCGAGTTGAACCCGATATACTCACCGAAACCGGCCCTGGCATAGCTGTAGACTCCGCCGTCCAGATCGGGCTTTCTGGACGCCAAACTCTGATACACCAAGGCGAGAGAGATCATACCAACACCGGTGATGAGCCATCCCAACAGAATGGCTCCCGGATGAGCTCCTTGGGCGATGTCGGAGGGGAGGCTGAAAACCCCTCCACCGATCATCGACCCCACTACCAAAGCCACGAGGGCGAAAAAACCCAGTTTTCTATCGTCGGACATTTGAGAAACGGACCACCTTTCGGAGAAAAAAACGAGACGAAGCGTAAGAATAAAGGTAGACGAAATGGACCGGTCGAAGAGACTAGATCTCTTCCCTGACCAGGGGCATACTCATACAGCGCGGGCCGCCACGTCCTCTGGAGAGCTCGGAGCTCGGCATGACGTAGGTCTTTATGCCGTTATCCCTGAGAAGCTCGTTGGTGACGTAGTTTCTGGAGTAGACCACCACCTCGCCGGGAGCTATAGCCAAGGTGTTGGAACCGTCGTTCCACTGCTCTCTGGGGGCGTCCACCGGATCTCCTCCGGCACATCGGATGAGGGTTACGTCGTCCAGCTTCAGGGTGCTCTTGAGGATATCCTCCAGGGTGGCGGTCATCTCCTCTATCTTGAGGCCGTCTCCGTCCTTCTTTATGGAGAAGACCTGCAACGGACCTTCTATCTCGGGATGGATGGTGAACTTGTCCCTGTCCACCATGGTGAAGACCGTATCTAGGTGCATGAAAGCCCTCTTCTTGGGGATATTGAAAGCCAGTATGGTCTCGAAGGTCTGGCCGTCCCGGAATATATTATCCGCCAGGGTCTCCACCGAAGCGGCATCGGTCCTCTGGGAGATACCTATGGCCAGCACCTTCGGGCTGAGGATCAGCTCGTCCCCGCCCTCCAGGGAGGTGTGCTCGTCTCGATCGAACCATATGGGAATCTCGCAGTCGGAAAAACGGGGGTGATTCTCGAAGATGTACTTGGCGAACAGGGTCTCCCTGTTTCTCGTGTCGGTGCGCATGTGGTTGAGGGTTATCCCGCTGCCGATCGTGGCGAAGGGATCTCTGGTGAAATAGAGGTTGGGAAGGGGATCGATCGCGAAGAAATCGTCGGTGCTTAACTTGTCCGCCAAAGAGAGCCTGCGGGCATCGGCCATCTCGTGCCAACGAACTCCGGCCATCATTCGGTCCACCATCTCCCTGGGCTCGAAGGAAAGAAAATAATCCTTGAGGCTTTCCCTGGTACCGCGACCGGGAATTCTCGCCTCGGAGATGAAATCGTCGACGAAACTGCCTCTAACAAAGACATCCGTCAGGGACTCGGCGGCCAGATCCTCCAGATAGAGGACCTCCACCCCGTTACCCGTAAGGATCTCGGCGAATGCATCGTGTTCCTGTCTGGCGACCTCCAGATAGGGAATATCGTCGAAGAGAAGGCGCTCCATAAGATCGGGGGTGAGGTTCTCCACCTCTTTACCCGGTCTGTGAAGAAGCACCGTCTTAAGACGACCGATCTCGGAAGAGACTTTCAAAGGAGACGGGTTCATATATATTCCTCCTTACATTGGATAGTGTAACTGAAACAAACGGGATCTCGCTCTACGGCTTAAGTCTATATCATAAACCAAATATGTCAATAGGTTCAGAAGGCCCGAAACAGGCCATTCCCCCAAACGAAGACAAGAACACAAGTACAGCAAGGGTTCAAGGCTACTCCAGAGATCTCTATCATAGATAACCCAGCTCGTCTAAAAACTTATAATAAACCAAAATAAACCAAGCCGGAGTCCATAAACTCCGATTTAGAAAACCTTCGTTCGATTTATAGATCGTCGAAAAAGAAAGCACACTAAGAAACTCGTTTATAGTTTAAATCTTCAACTATAGAAACCCCTCGAGGAGTACGAAAAAACAAAGGAGAGCCATTTACGAGGAGGGATATCCGATGACCGAGAGGATAGAGAGTATAAGGCCGGTAAAATCCATAGCTCCGACCAGACTGAAGAGAGTGGAGAGAAGAGGGAAGGACGGAAAGGGGAGCAAAAAAGACTGGGAAGAGGCCCTGGAGGAAGAGCTCCGACAGGAACAGGATCGTGAAAAAGACGAGGATAAAGAGGAGAAGGACGAGCCGGAGGAACGGGAACCGGAAAAGGCCCCGCCTCCCAGCAAACCCATAATCGTCCACGGGCATCTGGACGTAAAAGCGTGATAGAATATCGATCGAAACCGGTCTAAATCAAAAATGAAGAGGGTGACCCTTTGACTACGCAACGAGAACGAATAATACTGTCCCCACCTCACATGAGCGGAGACGAGCTTCGTTTCGTCCACGAAGCCTTCGAATCGGGCTGGATAGCCCCTCTGGGACCTCAGGTGGACGCATTCGAGAGGGAGACGTCCGATTATATAGGAAGACCTCAGGCCCTGGCTCTCAGCTCGGGCACGGCGGCGCTTCACCTGGGACTGAGACTTCTGGGCGTAGAGGCCGGAGACGTGGTTCTCTGCTCCAGCCTGACCTTCATAGCGTCGGTCAGTCCTGTAACCTTCATGGGAGCCAAGCCCTACTTCGTCGACTCCGACGAGGACACCTGGAACATGTCGCCTCGGGCCCTGGAGCGCGCCATAGACGACCTGTCCTCCAAGGGAATAAAGCCCAAGGCGGCCATAGTGGCGGAGCTATACGGCCAGGCCCCCAAATGGGACGAGCTCATGCCCATCTTCGACAACCACGACATCCCGGTACTGGAGGACTCGGCGGAGGCCCTTGGAGCCGAATACGACGGCAGAAAGTGCGGCACCTTCGGACGCTACTCGGTGCTTTCCTACAACGGGAACAAGATAATAACCACCTCCGGAGGAGGGATGCTCCTGCTGGACGACCCCGAATCCAGGGAGAAGGCCTTCTTCTGGGCCACCCAGGCCAGGGACAAGGCTCCCTGGTATCAGCACAGCGAGATAGGCTACAACTACAGGATGAGCAACGTCCTGGCCGCCATAGGCAGAGGGCAGATGCTTCACCTGAACGAGAGGGTCGAGGCCAAGAGGACCGTCTACAAAAGATATGCAAAGGCATTCTCGGACATACCGGGAATCGCCCTGATGCCCGAGGCCGAAAAGGGAAGATCCTCCATGTGGCTCACCTCCATAACCGTCGATCCCGACGAGACCGGTACCACCGCCATGGACATATGGAAGGCCCTGGGAGATGAGAACATAGAGAGCCGGCCGGTCTGGAAGCCAATGCACCTTCAGCCGGTGTTCGAGGGCTGCGGCTACGCTTCCCACGACGACGGGATAAGCGTAGGAGACAGGCTCTTCGAGAACGGCCTGTGCCTCCCCTCCGGCACCTCCATGACGGAGCAGCAGCAGTACAGGGTCATAGAGGCGGTAAAGAAGGCCCTGAAACGGTGAAAAATCCCCATCCCTCCGTAACCGATCCTATCAAAAGAGCCGTCGACATATGCCTGGCGGCTGCCGGCATCGTGGTCCTGTCTCCGATACTGGCGGCGGTGTCCCTGGCTGTTCGGTCCAAGCTGGGCCATCCCATATTCTTCGAGCAGAGAAGGCCGGGACTGAACGGACGGATCTTCCACATGATAAAGTTCCGCACCATGACAGACGGCAGGGACGAAAGAGGCGAACTCCTGCCGGACGAAAAGAGACTTCCTCCCTTCGGAAGGTTCCTCCGCAGCACCAGCCTGGACGAACTGCCCGAGCTGTTCAACGTCCTGAAGGGAGATATGAGCCTGGTGGGCCCCAGGCCTCTGCTGGTCGAATACCTACCTCTCTACAGTCCGGAACAGTCCAGACGCCATCTGGTCCGACCGGGGGTGACCGGCTGGGCTCAGGTGAACGGAAGGAACGCCCTGTCCTGGGAGGACAAGTTCTCCCTGGACATATGGTACGTGGACAACTGGTCCAGAAGACTGGACTGGAAGATACTCGTCATGACGGTGAAATCGGTGTTCCGCAGGGAAGGCATAAGCTCGGGAGACCACGCCACCATGCCGCCCTTCGGAGGCTCCCGATGAGAGACGTCTTCGTTCTCGGCGCGGGAGGACACGGCAAGGTGGTCATAGCCACATTGAAGGCATTGGGATACCATGTGGCTACCGTACTGGACGACGACGAAAAACTGTGGGGTACGAAGGTATCGGGAATAACCGTAGCGGGCCCCATGGATGTCGTCAGGGAATACAAGAACCCCTCGGCGGTTATCGCAGTGGGGGTCAACGAGACGAGACGAAAAATCGCCCGTAGGATTGAGGGGGTGGATTGGATCTCCGCCGTTCACCCTTCCGCTATCGTCGATCCATCGGTAAGGATAGGCCCTGGCACGGTGGTCTTCGCCGGAGCGGTGGTCCAGCCGGACTCGGTTCTGGGAAGCCACGCCATAATAAACACCGGAGCCACGGTGGACCACGACTGCCACATAGGGAACTTCGTCCACGTGGCGCCGGGATGCAACCTGGCCGGGGCCGTTACCCTGAAGGAAGGGTCCTTCATGGGCATAGGAAGCCGGGCGGTCCCGGACGTCACCGTCGGAGCCTGGACCACCGTCGGAGCGGGAGCCACAATCGTGTACGACCTGCCGGGAGGAATCACAGCGGTGGGAACGCCGGCCAGACCCGCTCGCTAGCCCTCGACTACATCGTCGAGGGCTTTCGCTATCCTCTCCGACGCCCTTCCGTCCCCGTAGGGATTGGGAGACGACGCCATTTGGGCCAAACGGACATCGTCATCCAGAAGAGACGACACGGCCTCCCTCAGGTTCTTAGGGTCGTTGCCGACCAAGGTCAGTATGCCGGCCTCCACTCCCTCGGGCCTCTCCGTGACGTTTCTGGCGACCGCCACAGGAACCCCCAGAGAGGCACCCTCCTCCTGAAGCCCTCCCGAATCGGTCAGTATGAGACGGCTGGCGGACAACAACGCCGCCATGGCCCCGTATTCCAGAGGATCCAGCAAAAGGACGTTCGGCTCTTTCTCCAAAATCGACCACACCGACTCACGGACCTTAGGGTTGAGATGGACCGGATAGACGAAGAGATGGTCCCGATGCTCCCTGGCTATCGAGGACACCGCCTCGGCCAGACCCGGCAGAACGGGCCAGTTTTCCCTCCTGTGGAGAGTCACCGTTACGATCCTTCCCGACTCGGGCATCTCGACAGGCAGGGCCCCCTTTCGGGCGGCGTAGAGAATGGCGTCCACTCCGGTCTGACCGGTCACCACTATACGGTCCTCCCTCTTGCCCTCCCGAAGCAGATTGTCCCTGGAGGTCTCGGTAGGGGCGAAGTAGAGATCGCATATGACGTCGGTCAACACCCTGTTGGCCTCCTCCGGGAAGGGCTCGGACATTGATCCGGAGCGAAGCCCCGCCTCGACGTGCCCCACCGGGATCCTCTCCAGGAAGGCCGCCCAGGCCACGGCGAAGGTGGTCAGGGTATCTCCGTGAACCAGGACGTAATCCGCCTCTAGTTCCCTCAGGGCCTCGGCGGCCTGGGGAAGAATTCTGGCCGCCAGATCCGGAAGGGTCTGGCGGTCTGTCATGACGTCCAGATTCGCATCGGCGGATATCTCGAAGATCTCCAATGCCTGGCGAAGCTGCTCTCTGTGCTGTCCTGTGAGCAGTATCTTGGGGATCAGGCCGTCCCGTCCGGAAAGGGCCCTGTAGACCGGGGCCATCTTTATGGCCTCCGGCCTGGTCCCGAAGACCAGGACGACTACCTTATCCCTTCCCTTCGCCATCAGAGGCCGCATCTCCGACGATAATAGGAGACCGTATCGTCTATGCCGTCCTCCAAGGATCGGAAGGACGAAAGGTCCATCAGGCTCCTAAGCCTGGATAGATCGGCGAAGCTGTGTCTGATGTCACCGGGCCTCTCCGGCTCGAAGGAAGGGGCCTCCCTCTCCGGAACCAGCCGGGACAACAGCGAGTAGACCTCGTTCACCGAGGCCCTGCGGCCGCTTCCCACGTTCATGACCGACCCGCCTATGGACTCGGCTTCCTCCGCGACCCTTACCATGACCCTGGCGACGTCTTTAACGTGGATGAAATCCCTGGTCTGCTCTCCGTCGCCGAATACCGTCACGGCACGGCCGTCCAGAAGGGCCGTTGTAAAACGGGGTATGACCGAGGCGTAGGGTCCCTCCGGATTCTGTCTGGAACCGTAGACGTTGAAGAACCGAAGCCCAACCGAAGGGATACCCCAACAGCGAAAAGCCGCGGCTGCCACCAGCTCGTCCATGGCCTTGCTAGCGCCGTAGGGAGACTGGGGCATAGGAAGCTCGGCCTCCCGTCTCGGACCGTCGTCGGCCCCCTCTCCGTAGACGGCGGCGGAGCTGGCGTACACCACCGGAATAGGCCTGTCCTTCAGGATCTCGAGCATATCGGAAAAGGCGGTCACGTTTACCTCGTAACACTCCCTGGGCTCCCGTACGGACCTGGGAACCGATACCATGGCGGCCAGATGAAAGACCCCGTCGACCGACGCCAGAAGACGTTCCATCAGAGCAAGGTCCCGAATATCCCCTCTGTAGAGCTCCACTCCGTTGCCCTCTAGATGTTCTATGTTGGAACCGTCCGTCCCGGAGAGATCGTCGAGAACGGACACGGTCCATCCCCTCTCGATCAAAAGATCGCAGAGATGAGAGCCTATGAAACCCGCTCCTCCCGTTACGAGGGCTTTTTTTCCTTTCATGACCGGTTCTCCTCTCTTTTCCAGATGACCAGAGCATCCTGCCCCTCGAAGGTGACCTTCAGCCTTTCGAACTCGTCGTCGTCCAGAACCAGCCACCTTATCTTTATTCCCAGATCCGATTCCAGACGGGAAACCAGTCCCTGTAGGTACTCCCTGTCGATGGATCCCACCAAAACCAGGTCCATCAGCCCCGAGTTCACCCCTCTGGCGTAATCGCCGGTGACGAAAGCCAGCCTCACGTCCCCCAGTTTGGCCACGACCGACTCGACCAGACGATCTATCCCCATGGTCTTTCGGACAAGCCCCTGTATCTCCGGAAACAACGGATGTCCGCTGTTGGCCCGATAGACCTTGGTTCTGCCTTCCGTGGAGGACTCTAGCAACCCCGCCTCGGCCAGGCGGTTCAGCTCCACCCTGACCGAGTTCGTCGACTCGCCGAACTCGTCGGCCAATTCCCTCAGGTATCCCGAGGATCCGGGATTCAGAAACAATTTTAGAAGAAGACGCACCCGCGTCTTGGACGTTATCAGAGATTCAAGCATATCATTCGCTCCTATCGACCTTAGGCAAAACGATCAAGTCGAGTAATAATATAACTCGGATCTTCCGCAAAGAAAAGACCCCCGATCGGGGGCCTTTCTCCATCGTTTTATCGATTTTCGTCTTATCGGTCGGCCTCGGGAACGTCTATCCGATAGAACAGCACGAATAACACCGGCACGAACAGAAGGGTCAGGACGGTGGCGAAGCCCAGACCGCACATTATGGTCACCGCCATGGGGCCGAACAGAACGTCTCTGATGAGAGGGATCATGCCCAGTATGGTGGTGCCAGCCGCCATCATTACCGGCCTTAGACGGCTGACGCCCGAGTCCATCACGGCGTCGAAGGGGATCATTCCGTCCTCCAGGTTTATGTTGACCTGATCTATCAAGACTATGGCGTTCTTTATGAGCATTCCGATGAGGCTGAGTACCCCCAGAAGAGCCATGAAGCTGAAGGACTTGCCGAAAAGCAGCAACCCTACCGTAACCCCTATTATGCAGAGGGGTAGGCAGGCCACTATGATCGCGGACTGCTTCACAGAGTTGAAAAGCATGACTATGATGGAGAGCATGACCACCAGGCTGAGCGGCAACATCCGCTTGATACCCTTCTGGGCGTCGCTGCTGCTCTCGAACTCGCCTCCCCACTCCATCGAATAGCCCAAAGGCAGCTCTATGGCTTCCACGCCGGATCGGATCCTCTCGAAGAGGGCGTTGCTGTTGGCTCCTATGATCGGGTCGGCCTTCACCGTCAGGGTCCTCTCCCTGTCCCTCCGCCGGACGATGGGATTTTCGAAAACGGTCTCCACTCCGGAGACCAGGGACCCAAGAGGAACCATCTTTCCTGTGAGGGGGCTCCATATCTGTACCAGCTTCAGCCCCTCTACACCGTCCCTCTCCCTCTCGGGAAGCCGGGAGTATATGGTCAGAAGCCGATTATCCTCCCGATACACCCCGACCGGGTCTCCCTGATAGCTGTTCATGAGGGCCTCGTTTATCTGCGGACGGGAGAGCCCCATATTTCTCATCTGGTTGGTCATGACCTTGGGCCTGATGACCTTGGCCAGCTGGCGCCAGTCCTGCCTGACGAAACCCGCCTTGGGATCGGCCGCTATGACCGCCTCGGCCCGTTCCGCCAGAGATCGCAATACCGCAGGGTTCGACCCCTGAAAACGGACCTGTATCTTAGCCTCCGAACCGCCGCCCTTGCTGAACTGTCTTGACTGAGCCACGGCCCCGGGAAGGTTCTTGCTCACGAAATCCTCCGCCCCCTTCATGGCGTCGAAGAGGGTGTCCGATCCCTTCAGGTTGACCACCGCCTGGCCGTAGGCCGAGTCGGGATCCTCCGCCGTGTAGGTCAGGGTAAACCTGAGGGTTCCCCCTCCGACGGTGGTGGCCACCGACTCCACGTCCGGTCGACTCAAAAGATAGGCCTCCAATTTCGCCATGTTTTTCGAGGTCTCGTATATATCGGCCCCCTCGGCACGCCAGAGGTCCACGGTAAAACGGGGAGACGCGTCCTGAGGCATGAAGGATTTATCGACGAAACGGAATCCGAAAAGCGCCAAGGCGAAGAGGACCACCATCACAACGGCGAATATCTTGCCGTTTTTGAGGGCGGAGAAGAGGAACCCCCTGTATACCCTGAAGAACTTGCCCTTGTAGGGGTCGTCCGGCTCTCCCTCGGGATCCTTTAGCACCATGACCGCTATCAGAGGGGTTACTGTTATGCCGAGAACCCAGCTCCAGAGCAGAGAGATCCCCACCACCTGGAATAGGCTGCGACAGAACTCTCCTGTGCTGTCCGGAGAAAGGCCTATGGCGGAGAAGGCCATTATGGCTATGACGGTGGCTCCCAGCAGGGGCCAGATGTTTCCCGCCACGGTCTTGGCCGCAGCGGCAGGGCCGCCCTGGCCTTTCTGAACCCCTATGAGGACCCCTTCCGTTACGACTATGGCGTTGTCCACCAACATCCCCAAGGCTATTATGAGAGAGGCAAGAGAGACGCTTTGAAGGGTTATCCCCATGTAGAGCATGGTGGCGAAGGTGGCCGCTATGGTCAGAAGAAGTATTCCGCCTATGAGAAGACCGCTCCTCATGCCCATGAACACCACCAGAACCCCGACCACTATGACCAGAGATTCTATCAGGTTCAGGACGAATCCGTTCACCGCCGTGGTGACCTCGCTGGCCTGAAGATATATGGGCTCCAGCTCCATCCCCACCGGTGTGATCTCCACCAGCTCCCTGAGCCTCGCATCCACAGCCAAGCCCATATCGACCACGTTGCCGCCCTTAACCGTAGAGATGCCTATGCCCAGGGCGGGGCGGCCGTCGTAGCGCATGATCTTCTGGGGAGGATCGACGTACTTCCTCTCCACCACCGCCACATCCTTGAGACGGATAACCCCTCCGGGCCCGCCGCCTATCATCACATCTCCGATATCCTCCACCGACTTGACCGCTCCGGTTGGGTCGATCCTTATATATTCGTTCCCCACGGCAACCTGGGCCATGGGAGAGAGGGTGTTCTGCTGATTCAGAGCACCGTATATATTCTGAGGCGAGATTCCAAGGGCCGCCATCTTGGAACGGGATATCTCCACGTATATGCCCTCGGGCTGATCCCCTATTATGGAGACGCTTCCGACTCCGTCCACCAGGAGGAGCTCTTTTTTCAGCTTATCGGCGTGATCCTTGAGTTCCCTGTATGAATATCCGTCTCCTACCAGGGCGTAAAACTGACCGTAGACGTCGCCGTAATCGTCGTTCACGATGGACTTCTGAACGCCCGGAGGAAGGTTAGCCTGGACGTCGTTGACCTTCCGCCTCAGTACATCCCAGATCTGAGGAAGGTCGGCCGCGGTGTATTCGTCCCTGATATCCACGTACACTATGGACAGGTTGGCCTTCGAGAGGGAGCGGACCATCTTGATCTCGCCCATCTTCTGTATGGCCTCCTCGACCCTGTCGGTTACCTCCTGCTCCACCTCCTGGGCGGTCGCACCGGGATATATAGTGGTGACCACGGCGGTCTTTATGGTGAAGTCCGGGTCCTCCAGCTTGCCGAGTTTTGAGTAGGAGACCAGTCCCGCTATGGCTACGACCACCACCATGTACAGGACGACCACTTTTTTCTTTATGCACAGTTCGGCTATGTTCATTACATCCACCTATTCGGCGGTCATCAGGCGGACCTTCTGACCTTCTCTCAGAAAATGGACCCCGGCCGTCACGACCACGTCTCCGATCTTGAGATCCCCCGTTACGGAGAGCCTGTCGCCCATATAGGGACCGGTCTTCACAGGAACCCTGCGAACGACTCCATCCTCGTAGAGCCATATGTAGCTGTTGCCGGACTGATCGGCGAAGACAGCGTCCACCGGAACGGAGAAAAGAGACTCGAGCTTCGAGTCCTGACCTTCGATAACCCCTACGACCCTCAACGTAACGGCCATACCGGGAAGTACTGTCACGTTTTCCGGGTAGGGCATGGTTACCGTCGCCTGGTAGGTCTGGGTCGAGGGGTCCGCCTGAGTGGAAAACTCCTTGAAGGTAACGGGGAACACCCGTCCCGGCATGGCGTCCAACGTGGCGGTCAGCTGCAGATTCCCTATCTGTTTTTCTCTTATCCTGATCACGTCTCCGTCTGGCACGTGGACCACCATCTCTATGTTCTTGAGGTTCTGAAGGCTCAATATGGTCTGCTTCGCCTGGACGAACTGATGGTTGTCGGCGAAGGTATCGGCCACTACCCCGTCGAAGGGGGCTCGAAGCTCCGTGTCGGACAGGGCGGAACGGGCGGCCTCGACCGCCGACTCCTGAGCCTGGATGGCCGCCTCCTGCTGCTGGAGCTCTTCCTTTCTGGCTCCGGAGCGGGCCTTCTTAAGGGACTCCTGTGCGGACCGGAGGGAAGAACGGGCGACGTCGTAGGCGGTCTTGTACTGTTCATACTGCACCTGAGAGACCGCTCCCTGATCGTAAAGGGACTTGAACCTCTTGTAGTTCGACTCCGCCTCGGCGTACTGGGCCTGGGCGGCGCTTACCGAAGCCTGAGCCGCGGCAAGGTCCTCCGCCCTGGCTCCGGACTTCATCTCCGCCAGTTTCGCCTGTAACTGCCTGAGCTGGCTCTCGGCGCTGTCCAGCTTGGTCTTGAAATCCCTGGGGTCTATACGGGCCAGGAGGTCGCCTGCCTTGACCTCCTGGCCCTTCTTGACCGGAAAGTCCACAAGAGGGCCCGACACCCGAAAGGAAAGGTCCACCTTCTGGGAGGCCTGTACCGTGCCCTGATAAATTCCCTGGAAGGCTTTGCCCTCCGGCGCCAGAGTCTCGGTACGGACCGGGCGGACTATCTCCGGCTCCAGGTCCTTCTCGCCGAGACGGGAACGCACGAACTCCATGCCTCCGTATCCCACTACCACCAGGATAACCACCGCCAAGGCGATCTTTTTACCTGCCCACAACATTCTCTTCATTTTCTGACCTCCCGGGAATATGAATCCGTATATCGACCGTCGTCACTATTAAGACGATCTTACCATAGAGGATGTCCAAAAGTTCGTCATTTTGTGATACAGTGTCCTGACTTGATGTATCCGTTCAGCAGTAGAAAAGGAGGGAACGGCGTCCGCGCCGACTGGAGATGGCAGAGAGAATATACGATAAGAAGAAGATGGCTCTAGGGGATCTGGGCATCCTAACCTGTGCGCTGCTTTGGGGAGTTTCCTTCGCCGCCACCAAAGAGGTAATGAAATACATGGGCCCTCTGTGGCTTCTGGCCTTCAGGTTCACCTTCAGTTTCCTGCTGATAGCGGGGCTGTCTCCCAAGAGGCTGAAAAAACTCACAGCCAGAGATATCAAGGTCGGAGGGATAATAGGTTCTCTGCTGCTGGTGGCCATGGCCCTCCAGACAATAGGGCTTCAATACACCACGACGGGCAAATCGGCCTTCATAACGGCCTGCTACGTCGTGATGGTCCCGTTCATAACCTGGGCTGCCGACAGAAGAAGCCCGGGATTCAAGGCCTTCGTGGCCTCGGGCATATGCCTCTTGGGGATGGGGGCCATAACCCTGGACGGAGCCAATATAGCCATAGGCTTCGGAGAACTTCTCACCATGGGCTGCGCCCTGGCCTTCGCTGTTCAGCTGGTGGTTATAGACAGGATGGCCCAGGAGAGCGACGCCCTCACCCTCACCATGGTGGAGACCGCCTTGAGCGCCGTGGCCTGCGTCATAGGGGCCCTTATATGGGAGCCTATGCCCCAGATTCAATCTACGGCGGTAGTGGGCTGGATGGCATATCTCGTCGTGGGGTGTACCTTGATTCCCTACGCCCTACAGATAAAATCGCAGCAGCTGACGTCGTCCACCCACGCCAGCATACTGCTCATAATGGAGTCGGTATTCGCCATGACGGTCGGCATCGTCTTTCTCGACGAGCCCCTCACGTCCCGACTCGCCATGGGCTGCGGCCTGATATTCTTCTCCATCCTACTAACCGAGCTGGACCTGTCAGGCCTGTCTAAGAAGATCAGGAGACAGGAGGCCTGAGGGATTCTACGAATTCCGGCAGATTCTCCGGGTTCAGAGGACGGCTGTAGACGAAACCCTGAATTATGAGATCGGTCTTCTCGCCTCCTATATGGAAAAGCTGACTTTTCGTCTCGACCCCCTCTATCACGACCGCCCTAGCCATATTACGGGCCATCGCTATCACCGAGTTCGCCACTGCGGCGCTTCTGGGAGACCGCTCCAGATCCAGCACGAAGGAGCGGTCTATTTTTATACCGTAGAAGGGAAAGTTCCTTATAAAGTCGAAGGAGGAGTAACCCGTTCCGAAATCGTCTATGGCGACCTTTACGCCCAGCTCCTTTATTCTGTCGAAGATGTCGAGAAGATAGCCGCCGTTGTCCTTCAAGGTATTTTCAGTTATCTCAAGGGTGAGCCGCTCCGCCGAAAATCCCGTCTCCTTCAGGACGGAGGCCACGGTTTCGCAGAGATCGTCTCCGTATATCTGCACCGGCGACACGTTCACCGACATCTTCAGGTAAAAGCCCGCCCTCTCCCAGAGGACCCCCTGACGACAGGCCTCCCCCAGTATCCATCTCCCCAGAGGGACCATTATTCCCGTCTCCTCCGCCAGGGGGATAAACTCTCCGGGAGAGACCACCTCTCCGTCCGGCTTCCGCCACCTCACCAGGGCCTCCACCCCTACGATCTCCGATCCTCCCATGAGAACCTGGGGCTGATATTGCAAAAAGAACTCGCCTCGATCCATGGCGAGCCTCATCTCCTGTTCAAGGGCGGCCCTTCGGCGAGCGTCGCGATCCATCTCGTCGTTGTACAGGGCATAGCCTCCAAGTAGAGCCTCTCTCTTGACCCTGTGCATGGCCAATCCGGCGTTTCGTATCATCTCGTCTCCATTGGCAGCGTCGTCGGGGAACACGCTGACCCCCACGCTGACCGATATATTGAGCTCCGCATCGGAGATGGAGATGGGCCTTTGGAACACCTCGCCGATCGAGCGCAGGACCGTTCGTATCCTGTCGGATCTTCCGTTCTGAGGTATAACGAAGGCGAACTCGTCGCTGCCGACCCGGGCGACCATCTCGTGATCATTCACTATGGACCGGAAACGATCGCCTATATGCCTGAGGACCTTGTCGCCCACTAAGTAGCCGAAGCCGTCGTTGACGTCCTTGAAACGGTTCAGATTCAGCACTATCAGCCCTACCGATTCGCCCTGCCTCTTCCCCCGGACCAACGACGAAGAGAGCCGCTCCATAAGGACGAAACGATCGGGCAGACCGGTCAGGATGTCCTTGGCGCCGTGAAAGGACTTGCCCTCCTTCATCGACTTCATCCTGGACAGATCGGAGAAGACCGCCATGTAATATACGGAGCCGTCCGAGCCGTAAAGCCTCTTTATGGAGAGCCACTCGGGGTAGATCTCTCCGTCCTTGCGACGGTTCCAGATCTCCCCTTCCCATCGTCCTTCGTCCTTTATGGACCGCCACATATCCCTGTAGAAAAAATCGTCGTGATGCTGGGACTTCAATATCCTGGGGTTCCGACCCACCGCCTCGGAGGCCCCGTAGCCGGTTATGGCAGAGAAAGCCCTGTTGACCGCCAGGATGGTCCCGGACCGGTCGGTCAGGGTAATTCCCTCGGTTATCTCGTCCCAGACAGCCTCCACCAAGGAGTCTCGATCAACCGAAAAGTTCAACGTCATATGAAATCCCTCCCGACGAGGATTATACATCGGCCGCGACGACGGACGACCTGAAGATCGTAGGATAGTTCCTCGCCAGCTCCACTCGATAGGCCCTGGACGCCCGGATATCGTCTATGGGTTTTACCTCCAGGCCGAGAGCGTCTCCCGCCGACCGGAAAGCCCCCTCGTCGAAAAGGCTAGCTCCGGCCATGGCGGCCTCGGCCCGGAGGGACCTGATCGGGACCGGCCCCATGGAGCCCAGGACCATCCGTATCTCCTCCACCGATCCTCCGTCCTCCGAAGGCCTCCAAATTGCCGCACAGGACCCCACAGAGATGGCCATGGCCCTGCGCAGGCCGTCTTTTCGAAAAAAAGGACGCCAGCCGGTCCTCAGGGGAATAAGTATCTCCGTCAGGAGCTCCCCCGGCTCCAGTACGGTCTTTCCCGGTCCAAGTATGAAGTCGTCTATAGGTAAGGATCTGGTCGAGTCTAGCGACCTTATACACACCTCCGCCCCCAGGGCCCAGAGGGAACAGAGTCCGTCCGCCCCGGGAGAGGCCGTACATATATTTCCCCCCACCGTCCCCATGTGACGCAGGGCCGGACCTCCCACGGAGGAGGCGGCCATGGCCAACAGGGGAACCTCAACGGCTATGAGAGGACTGTCGATCACCCTCTGCCAGGTGGCACAGGCCCCTAGGACCAGATAGTCTCCCCTGAGAGAGACCCATTTCATGCTCTCTATCCGGTCGAGCAGGACAAGATCGGGACGTTTTTCCGAGGATCGAAGCCTTACCGAAAGGTCCGTGCCTCCCGCCATGGGGACAGCCCCTCCGGACAGACGTTCCAGGGCCTCTCCGACGGTGATCGGGCTGTAGACCGTCACAGCGAGAGCCCCCTCATTATCTCGGCCCCCTCCATGACGGCGTCGACTATGGCCCTGTAGCCGGTGCAGCGACAGATGTTGCCGCTCAGGGCGATCCTGACCTCGTCCCTGGAGGGATCGGGGTTCCTGGTCAGAAGGTCGACGGCGGCCAGCACCATGCCGGGAGTGCAGTAGCCGCACTGGACCGCTCCCAGACGATCGAAGGACTCGAAAAGGGGAGCCCATCTGGGAAGGTCCCTGATCCCCTCCACTGTGGTGACGGTTTTCCCGTCCAGCTGAGCGGAGACCATGAGACAGGACAGACGACTCTCCCCGTCCACCAGAACGGTACAGGCTCCACACTCTCCTGTTCCGCACCCCTCCCGACAGGACGGAATCCCAACCCTGTCCCTCAGGATATCCAGAACTCTTTCGTCCCCGGACAGCTCCATGGAGAGGTCCTCTCCGTTCAGGTTAAACTCTACCTTCATCTCTCGCACCTCCGGACAAAGAGAAAAACACCCTCTCGGCGGTGAAGGGAGAGGCTGTCAGAGGACCGCATATATTGGCCAGACCGTTCGCCACCGCAGGCAGAGGCCCTATCAGAGGGAGCTCTCCCAACCCCTTCAGCCCCTTCGGCCCGGAGGGCTCGTCCAGCTCCACAGCCAGGCATTCCACCTCGGGAAGGTCCATGGAGGTGGGTATTATATAGGTGGAGAGGTCTTTCGAAACGACCTCGCCGTTCTTGACGGAAAAATCCTCGAAAAGAGCGTATCCCAGTCCCTGGGCTACGCCGCCCTCTACCTGCTGACGGTACATCTGAGGGTTCACCACCCGCCCCGCCTCCGTGACCGCCAGATAACGGGGAACCGACACCTGACCGGTGAAGAGATCCACCTCGACCCTGGCGACGTGCACCGCCCAGGAGAAGATGCAGTGAGGAAACCCGGAGTTTTTCGGACCATAGTCCGTCTCCGGCCCAGGAAAGGAGACCGGAGCCAGGCTCCCCGCCACGGAGCATCTTTCCGGAAGCTCCATGAAACCTGCGAGGACCTCCAAGGGCAGCTCCCTTCCGGAGGATATACACCTCATCCTGCCGGGAAGCAGGACGAGATCGTCCTCCCTCGCTCCGAGAACCATTCCGGCCTTCACGTACATGCGCCTCTTCAGCTCGTCCACCGCGGCTAGGAGGGCCCTGCCGTATATGTAGGTGGTGCGGCTGGCCGCAGCTGGGCCGGAGCGGAGGCTCCTGTCCGTGTCGGGCTGGACGAGATCGAATCTATCCCGCTCCTGACACAGAGGTTCTCCGGCGAGGTGGACGTAGGTGGAACCGTTGCCCTGCCCCATGTCGGGTATCCCCGAGTAGAGCCTGAAACGCCCCTCCTCGGTCAGCTCTATTCTGGCGTTGGCGAAATCCGGTATTCCCGGGCCGAAACCCTGACCGTGGCATATCAGGGCAGCCCCGGTGGAACGGGCCTTGCCCTCCGGTGCGGAGTTTCGCCATTCTTCCCTGGAGGTCCATATCTCCTGTTCCAGAGCTCGGTCCAGACAGGGGACGGCCCCAACCGTGGATGTGAGGACCACGCCGGAGCCGTTCATATCTCCCCGGACCAGGCCGTTCTTTTTGCGAAACTCCAGAGGATCCATTCCGAGCCTCTTGGCTAGACGGTCCACCAGCTGCTCCAGTGCTCCCATCACCTGAGGGGCACCGAAGGCTCGAAAGGCCCCTCCGAAGGGGTTGTTGGTGTAGACCGCCCGCCCCTCCAGTTCAACAGCCTCGAACCGGTAGGCACCGCAGCAGTGATCCAGACCGTTGGTGAGCACCGGAACGGACATGGACGCGTAGGCCCCCGAGTCCAGGGTGAAGCGGCATCTTATTGCCCTGAGAAATCCGTCGGAGGAGCAGCCCAAGGTCATCTCGGTCACGGAAGAGTGCCTCTTGGGAGAGCAGAGGAAGCTTTCCTCCCGGGAGAAGACCATCTTCACCGTCCGCCCCGGACAGGCCATGGCGGCGGCACCGAGAATCCCCTGGATAACCACTCCGTCCTTCCCGCCGAAGCCGCCTCCCAGGCAGGGGGCCTTGACCCTTATCCTCTCTCGGGGAAGGCCGAGCGCCCTGGACAGCTCGTCCCTGTCCCTCCAGGGATTCTGGGTGGACACCTCCATCTCCAGATTTTCTCCATCGTAGAGGGCCACCCCCGACTCGGTCTCCAGATAGGCGTGCTCCTGCATTGGGAAACGAAAGACGTCCTCCTCCACCAGATCGCAGTCCTCCAACACCGATTTGGCGTCTCCTCTTCTGACCCATCCCGACACCAGGAGATTGCCGCCCTCTCTGTCGGGATAGAGCAAGGGAGCATCCGGAGACAGGGCCTCCGGAGGATCGAATACCGCCGGAAGGGGGTCTATCTCCACGGTCAAGGCCCTGGCGGCCGCCTCGGCCCTCTCCCTGGTGTCGGCGACGACCACGGCCACGGGATCTCCGCGATATCTTATCCTGCCTCCTAGAGGGACCAGGACCGGCTGATCCGGCTCCAATACCCCCAGGAGATTCTCTCCCTCTATAGAGTCGGCCTTACAGACTGCGACGACCCCGTCCATCGAGACCGGCTCGTCCCCCAGGGACCGCAGTATCCCCGAGGGAATTCCGGCACGGCGGGCTACCGCCCAGAGGATTCCAGGACCGGTTATATCCGAGGCGTAGCGTTCCTCGCCGCGAACCTTGGCCATACCCTCGATCCTGGGCACCGAGATCCCGGCGACCAAGGGGCCTCTCATATCACTAAACCCTGGCGGCGACGTAGTTGGTGAGGTCCGACACGAGCTTGACAGCCTCCATGGCCTCCTCGGGAACCTCGAGGCCGTAGGCGTCCTCCAGCTCCATCACTATGTCCACCACGTTCATCGAATCGGCACCGAGGGCCTCCAAATCGCCGTCTGCCGGTACGTCCTCCATCGATATGCCCAGCTCGGTGGCCACGGCCTGACGCACCTTAAGCTCTATATCCGCTCTGCTCATCTCTTTTTTCCTCCTTAATTCAACGGTCCGGGTCGAGCCATCCCAGGTCTTCCAGGACCTTTTCCATGTATTCCGCTACGGCGGTATGTCCTCTGTCGTTCCAGTGGACCCCGTCGAAATAAAGCGTTCCCAGATCCTCCCTCCGAGAAAGATACTCCCTCAGGTCCAGAAAGGGAATCCCCATATCGGAACAAAAATCGTCCCTCAAAAGATCCTGGCACATGTCCAGGGTGGGGCCGTAGCCCTCGGAGAAGGCCCTCCAGTTTTCGTTTAGGGCGTCGAGAGGGCCCTTGTCCTCTCCGTCCCTGAGACACTGCTCCAATCCTGCTGCGGATAGGACCGCCACCTTGGCTCCCGATGCCTCGGCGATTTTCAGGATTTTCCGGTGGTTGTCCATGACCACCTCCAGAGCCTCGTTCCGTTTTTCCTCGGAAAAGGTCTTGAGGACGTCCCCAAAGGCCCTCCTGTAGAAATCCCGTCCTTTTCCCTGATAGTATAGGCAGCTGTGCATCATGGCAATCTGAAGAGGGGTCTGGACGGAGTTCATGCCCCATAAAAACTTCAGGGGCCAACGACTTTCCCTGTTCCACCTGTGCCCCATGGCGTAGGCCATGGACAGATCGTTGCCTCCAAAGCGCAACAATACCACGTCCGGCCGAACCGACTCCATCAGCTCGCCATCCCACAGCAGCCGATGCTGCTCCGACGAGTAGCCCGGATGGCCGCCGTTTATCACCTCCCACCGTCCCGGACGACTCCGGTCCAGCGAATCCTGCAGCACCCTGCGCCAGACCATGTCCTCCCGGGAGAGCTTCACCCCGAAGATCTCCGATTCTCCTATTACGACCAGTCTTTTTCTGCCCTCGAGGGGTTCGGGCCCTCTCAGGCCCCACCGATTTATGGAGACGCAGCGGGAACGGTAACCCCTGAGAAGCCTGCTGTCCATGGGGCCGTCGTCCTTCACTACGAACTCCCTGTATCTGTAATCGCCGTAGATTCTGGGCCTGTAGGGGATGCCGTAACGGTGTCTGTAGGAGTATCGGGAAAGTATCTCAGCCGTGACCGTGACCACCGCTCCGGCGGAACAGAAAGTGCCTATCAAAGCGATCCCTCCCGGTCGGATCTGACCAGATCCATCAGCATCGTGCCCCGCGGTGGGAGCAGCTTTATCTCCTCCCACAGAGGCTCGCCGGTTCTCTGAAGCAAGAGGCCGTCCGCCCCCTGAAACCAACGGGGAAGATATCCTCCCAGGCGAAATCCCATCTCCCGGACGACCTCCACGGATCGATCTATGCCCGGAAGTAGGGGCATCTGCAACATTATCGTATCGAGGATTCCCAGTTTCGCCAGAGATTCTTCCATCGTGTCGGCCAGATTTTCGCCCAAATCGGTCACGGTGACATAGGCCACTCCGGCCACGGGAAACACGATGAACTTCAAGGAGGCATCTTTGCCCGGAGGCGTTTCGCCTCTTCGAAACTCTCTTGGGAACCCCTCCGACAGGGCCAGGAGGGCCGATTCATACCGACTCGGCAGCCAGGTATCCAAGGGAGACAGCCCCGGTCTCTCCATGAAACTCATGACACAGCTCACCCTGCCGGAGACGGAGAACAGCTCGTCGTGACCGTAGGCCACTCCGGGAAGGAGGTTCAGAGCCAAAGCGCAATGACGGTGCCCCATTCGAAGGTCGATCCTCTGGGAACGGTCGTGGGCCGTTGTGCTCTCGGTGTAGCGGGCCTCCCATCCCAGAGAGGGCAAAACCTCGTCTGTGATGGCCTTCGCCAACATAGAAGCCGCAGGAGAGGACCTGAACTCAGGCAGAACCATGAGCCCCATGAGCTCGTAGAGGCCGGGATTCCACGCGGATCTGGACGCGACGGCCTGCCCGATCACCCGGTCTCCGGAAAAGGCCAGCAAGGTAACCTGGTCGCCCTCTCTGTCGGCCTTGAGAATCGCCTCGGAATCGTAGACCACCGGTGCCGGGAAATCGTCGCCGTATATGGCCCTGTAGAGCTTCGGAACCTCTCCGGCCGAGCTCTCTTCCAGTCTTCTTATGCCTATCTCCGGTCCATTCGCCAAGCCATACACCTCCTCGTCAAGTTATTATCCCCTTTAAAGCCCTCACGAACTCCTCCATCACCGGCAAGGTCGAAAGGGTCACCCTTATCTGATTGGGGGCACGAAAGCCCGTCATGGAACGGATCATTATGCCCCTTCGCATCAGTTTTCTGTACGCCAGGGTATCACTCATGGGAAGTGACGCAACCGCGAAGTTACCCTCCCTCACGGTGTGGGGCAGACCCATGTCGGACAGTTCCTCCAGGAGATATTCCCGGGCCTCGCGACACATCCTCCTGGTGGCCTCTATATGGGGTCCGTCGTCGGACAGGGCAGCCATCGCCGCCACCTGTGCCGGACCGTTCACCGAGTAGACAACGCAGGTCCTCCGGATGTCGTCCACCACCCTCCTGTCGCCGAACAGGTAGCCGATGCGGAGCCCGGCCAGACCGTACATCTTGGAGAAGGTGCGAAACACCACCAGGTTGGGGTAATCGTCCAGCATGGAGACTGTCCTGGGAAAGTCGGATGCCTCTACGAACTCCATGTAGGCCTCGTCCACCACGACTATGCAACGGCCGTTCACCCTGTCCAGAAAGGACCTGAGCTCGTCCTCGGACCAGTAGGTCCCGGTGGGGTTGTTGGGATTGCACAGGAAGAGGACCTTGGTTCTCTCGTCCATCGCAGCGAGCATGGCCTCTCCGTCGAAACGATCGTCCTTCAGAGGAAGCACCCTCGCCTCGAAGCCGGAGAACAGGGCCACCCACTCGTAGACGGCGAAGGTTCTGTCGGCCGTGACGATGTTGTCCCCCTCCTGACAGAAGGCCTTGATGACGAAGGCTATCACCTCGTTGGCACCGTTGCCCACGATGAAGCAGTCCGGATCCAGACCCAGCCTCTCTCCCAGAAGACAGCGAAGGTGATAGGCGTCTCCGCTGGGATATACCGAGGCCTCCGAAGGGGGCCAGTCGTCCAATACTTTCCTCGCCGCCTCGGGGGGGCCCAGAGGATTTTCGTTGTTGTTGAGCCTGTGGAGCCTCTCGCAACGGTACAGACGACACAGGACGTCGTCGGGACGACTGGGTATATAGGCCTCGAATTCCCTGACGTGATCCGGGACCAACCGATCCATAGGGGGAAAGGGAACCCTCACCTCGGACCCTCCATAACGAGCAGGTCTCCCCTGCCTCCCCAGGGGATCAGGACCTTGGGAATGAAGCCCGCTTCCAGCGCGCTTTGGGCCATATAGGCGAAGTCGGGCCGTCCCAGATCCAGATGAAAAGACACGGACCGAACGCCCCTCTCGGTCAGGGCGTAGAGATGGGCCAGGAGATTTTCTCCGACGTCGTTACCGGCCAAAAGAGGCTCTATCACAGCAGAGCCGTCCACCTCGGTGGAGACGGCCAGAAGGGATTTTTCGTCCAGTCCTTCCCGTCGCTCCGCCGAACGGATATCCCTCGGGAGCTCCAGACGGTCCACCCCGTCCTCCACGAAGGGACGGAGGTCGTCCGGAACCCAGATCAGGGCGCCGTTGTCCTCCCTGAGCTGTCGAAAAAGGGCCCCTCCCGGCGAGGAAAGAGGCTCGAAATATCCCTCGGGCACGTCGGAAACGGGTCGATCGACCACTATGCCCATGGCGTCGCTCTTGCCAAGGGTCCTCAATGCCTCCTCGACCAGTTCTCTGCCCACCGACGAAAAACAAAACGGCCCTCTGAGCTCTATGACCCTTCCCATGGGCCTCCAGAGGACGAGCCCTCCCAGCCGTCCTCTAGGGGAACGGGCCACCAGAGCCCCTATAAGACCCAGCTCCAGGGAGCGGGCCATAAGTCCCGCTTTTTTGAGATCTCCGCCGCGACCGTAACGCTCCTCCACCTGGGCCGCCAGATGAGGCCACTCGTCCGGCCTGGGGATCCCTATCTCCATCGGCTCGTCTTGATCGGGATAGAGGGGTTCCGCCGAGACCTCCCTGTACTCCCTCTCCCTCTCGAAGGATATGACCGCCAGATCCCCCTTCTCCAGGGAGACCCCCATCCTGTGGGCCGATCTCGCCGCCAGGACCAGACCCATCCTGTCTGGATCGTCCGATCTCGAGGTCATGTTGAAGGCCTCCAGGGGAAGCCTTTCCCGAGGGACTCTGCATTCCACCCTTATGGATACCCCTCTGTCGGAACAGACCACCTCCATGGCTCCTCCCCCCCCGGAGGAACCGGCGAAGGCCAGTATCTCCTCCGCCGCCAAGGCGAGTCCCAGCTGTCCTCTACGGTCCAGGCCGAAGGCCTCGGAGGCCCTCTCCACCACGGAGGTCGCCACTGGGATCATGGCGATCTCGAATGGGACAGAAACGGAAACCTCTCGTTCCATGAAAAAACACCTCCCGATTTAAGCACCAATCTTCACGATTATAACCTCATGGAGGTACAATATCGATGGAATATCACCTATATAGGAGGGGATACCCTTGGAAGCAGTCAAGAAAATCGCCCTGGTGGCCCACGACAGCAGGAAGAAGGACCTGATACGATGGGCTAAAAGACACAGGGAGCAGCTGACGGCTCATCGGCTATGCTCCACCGGAACGACCGGAGCCCTTCTGGAGGCGGCGTTGGGTCTTCCGATAGACAAGCTGAAATCGGGACCTCTCGGAGGAGATCAGCAGCTCGGAGCCAGAATAGCCTGCGAGAGACTGGACGCCATCGTTTTTCTGTGGGATCCGCTCAACACCCAGGCCCACGATTCGGACATAAAGGCACTGCTACGCATAGCGACCTTATACAACATCCCCATGGCCTGCAACATGGCCTCGGCGGACTTCCTATTCTCTTCGCCTCTGATATCCCTGCCATACGACAACGAACACAGGGATTTCGACGCCCATCAACAGGCGCGAAACGAGGCGATCATAGAGGAATACCAGAAGGAGGAAGAACGATGAAAAGAGGGGGACTCATGCCGCTAGACCTCTTCGGAAAAACGGAGATAAGACGTCCTTCGATCGAGAGGCCCGCCGAAGACGACCGATCCATAGAGAGGCTGTCCCTCTCCATAAGAGCTCAGGGCCTCTCGGAGGACCTGGAGGCCCTGGTCTCCGACGGCAGCGGTTCAATGGACAAAGTGGGAGAACACGCAGACGGGATCGCCGAGTCCCTCTGCGACCTTGACCGTATAACGGGACGACTTAGCGAAGAGGTAACGAAAATAGGCGAACTGCATCACGGCTCCGCCGAGATACTTAAGGAGATAGCCCAAGGAGGTGCCTCCGTGAGGGAGAAGGCGGAGAAGAACAGGGATCTCGCCGTCGACACGGAGAAGGCCAACGAAAGGGTCGAGACGACCGCCAGGGCCCTGGGCGAGGCCATAGAGAAGATGGTCTCCGTCAGCGGAGACATAGGCCGTTTCGTAAACGTCATAGCGGGGGTCGCCACCCAGACCAATCTGTTGGCCCTCAACGCCGCCATAGAGGCCGCCAGAGCGGGAGAGCACGGGAGAGGCTTCGCCGTCGTGGCGGAGGAGGTTAGGAAGCTGGCGGAGGAATCCTCCCTGGCGGCCAAGCAGATCGGCGATCTGGCCCACTCCATAGAGGAACTGGCCCAAAGGGGACAGGAGAGGATCTCCGAGGCGGATCGGTCCGTCTCGGAGGCGGGAAAACAGGCCAGAGAGAGCAGACTCAACCTGGAGTCCATGCTGGACGATCTGGTCAAGGTGCAAAACAGCCTGGAGACCGCGTCCTCCAACGTGAACGACCAGGCCGAAGGGGTGGAGACCTTCGTGGCATCCCTCCAGGAAACCGCGTCGGTGGTCACCCAGGAATCGATCAGGGTGGAGTCTCTCGCCGCCGCCATAGGAGAACAACGGGTCATAATGAGATGCCTGGAGAAGAGGACCTCGGACCTGAGCCCCATCGCCCGAGACCTGGAGAGAGAGGAACTCCCCCTCAATGGACATCCGTCGGTGAGATCGATATTGGACGACGGCAGGCTCAAGGTGGCCATGTTGGACACCGACTACGGCCTGTTCCACTTCGATCTGCACGGCAGCCCTAAGGGATTCGACGTCGATCTGTCCCACGCGATAGCGGAGGTGATAGGAGTCCCCCTGGAGATAGTGCCCGTTCCCCAGGGAAACGGCGAGGCCGGGACCAGGTCGGGAATACTGGACCGAGGCCTCTGGGGAGAGGATGTCCACATAATGGCGTCCGCCGTGACCAAGACCGTCGAAAGAGGCGAAAAGGTCCTGTTCTCGCCCCTCTCCTTCGCCAGCGGCCAGTGCGCCGTGTCCACCTCGGACAGAGGACTTACCCATCTGAGAGACCTTAAGGGAAAGACCCTGGCGGTTCACGGAGGACTCACAGGAGCCGACCTGGCCCGGGAACTGTTCCCCGACGGCAGCATAATTGAGAAGGACAATTGGGACGACATCTTCCAGGCGGTGAAAAAAGGCGAGGCCGACGGTGCCATAGTCGAGACACCGGTCTTTCTACAGTACGGCTCTAACGACCCATCTCTCGTCATGGTGGGATCCCAGATGGACCGGGAAAACTACGGGGTGGTCATGCCCCTGACGACCTCCTCGGACCTTTACGACCTTATAGCCCAAGTGATAGAGAAGAAGAGAGACGAACTGGAACGCCGCTGGTTCGGAAAGGGCTTGCAAAAAAGTTAGCACCTTCTTATACTTAAGGGCTGCACCATCGGGAAAGGAGAGATACAAACTATGAGAAAATTTTTTCTATGGTCCCTGACGGCGGCCCTATGTCTGACCGCCGGAGCGGCCTTGGCAAGTCCTACTCTTCACGTGGCGGTGAGCATACTGCCTCAGAAATTCTTCGTCGAGAAGATCGGGGGAAGCTACGTGGACGTGACCACCGTGGTTCCCAAAGGGGCAAGCCCTGCAACCTACGAGCCCAAGCCCTCCCAGATGGCCGAGCTGTCCAGCTGTTCACTCTGGTTCACGATCGGCGTTCCCTTCGAGAGAGCCCAGAAGGACAGGCTGCTGGCGACCCTGCCGGATCTCAAGGAGGTCCCCACCTACCAAGGGGTCAAGCTTTACCCCATAGAGGGAGCCGACCACGACCACGGAGCACTGGATCCCCACATATGGCTCTCCCCGCCGGAGGTAATGCTCCAGGTCAGGTCCATCGCCATGGCTCTGGCCGAGGCGGACCCTCCTCGAAGCGACGTCTATATGAGCAACTACATAAAGTTCGCCGCAGAGCTGGCTGATCTGGACCGCCATCTGGCCCAGGAGCTCGCCCCCCTGAAGGGCAGGTCCTTCATGGTGTTCCACCCGTCCTGGGGCTACTTCGCCAGGGCCTACGGACTCAGACAGAGGGCGGTGGAGCTGGAGGGCAAGGAACCCAAACCGGCGGAGCTGGGACGGCTGGTCGAGCTGGCGAAGAACGAGGGGATAGACACGATATTCGTACAGCCTCAGTTCTCCACCGCCGCAGCTAAGACGCTGGCAGAGACGCTCAAAGGCGAGGTGGCACCTATGGACCCCCTCGCAGAGGACTGGGACTTCAACCTCCGCAAGGTCGCCAAGGCCCTCAGAAAGGCCCTGCGGTGAATTCCGTAGAGTTCGACCGAGTTTCCTTCGGATACGAGGGGGCCCCGATCTTCGATCGGGTCTCCTTCTCCGTACCCGCCGGGGAGTTCCTTGTGGTGATAGGCCCCAACGGAGGGGGAAAGTCCACCCTCCTCCGGCTTATGCTCGGGCTTCTCTCCCCGTCGGAGGGCAGAATCGACGTATTGGGCAAACCTCCGGGCAGGACCTCCGAGGTGGGCTACGTCCCTCAGGACGTGGAGAAGAGCCTCTCCATGCCTGTGACGGTAAGAAGGGTGGTCTCCATGGGCAGACTGGGGGCCGGATCCGGAGACGACGACTCGATCGACCGGGCCATGGAAGCCATGGACCTGACCCCCCTTTCGGACAGGCCGGTCGGATCCCTGTCCCAGGGGCAAAGACAGAGGACCCTCATAGCCAGAGCTCTGGCCAGCGAGCCCAAGCTCCTGCTTTTAGACGAACCTCTGGCCAGCGTCGACCCCGACGCCAGAAAATCCATCTTCGACAGCCTCAACGAAGCAGCGAAGGGACGAACGGTCATAGTGGTAAGCCACGACTACTCGATAATACCGGCCTGTGCCTCCGCGGTAGCCTGCGTGGACCGAAGCGTCTACTACCATGGCGGAGGGGAGCTGACCGAGGAGCTATTCTCCAAGGCCAGCTGTTCCTGTCCGGTGGAGATAATAGGACACGGCCTTCCCCACAGGGTGTTGGGGGAACATCGCCATGATTGATCTTCTGCAATACGAGTTCATGAGAAACGCCCTGGCGGCGGCGGTCCTGGCCAGCCTGGTATCGGGGATACTGGGACCTATCACAGTCATAAGGCGTTCTGTAATGACCACCGGAGGGGTGGCCCACGGCGCCTACGGCGGACTCGGCCTGGCGTGGTTCATGGGATGGCCCCCAAGGGCGGGGGTCTACGGCGCCGCATTGATACTGGCCGGAATCGCCACCTATCTGAACAGAAAGGCCCCGGACAGATCCGACTCGATCATGGGGATCCTCTGGGCGGTAGGTATGGCGGTGGGGATAATCTTCACCGACCTGACCCCGGGATACGGAACCGAGCTGACCAGTTACCTCTTCGGAAGCATATTGACCGTGTCCTCCTCCGACCTGGCTGTGATGGCCTGTCTGGCCCTGGCGTCTGTCGGACTGACGATCTTTCGCTATTCCTCCATCGAGGCCTTTCTCTTCGACGAAACCTACGCCGCCACCAGAGGCATCCCGGTCGGCAGGCTGGACTGGATCCTGACGGTCCTGACCTCCCTGGCGGTAGTAGCGGTCATAAGGGTGGTCGGTCTGATACTGGTCATAGCCCTTTTCACCATACCTTCCGCTCTGACCGAGAGGGGCTCCCGATCGCTGGCGTCGATGATGGTCCGATCCACCCTGGCGGCTGGAACCTTCTGCATGGCCGGTCTGTGGCTATCGGTGCGATTCGACGTCACCGCCGGGGCCGCCATAGTCCTCATAGCCGCTCTGAGCTGCCTTGCGGCATATGGAATGAAATCGTTACGCTGAGGGAACTCTATCGTTACGTCGAGAGAACAGAATGGGGACGACCTCCTAGGAGGCCGTTCCCATTCTTTTTCAGAGGTGATTCGCGGTGACATTTACGAGAGGGAGACGCTTTTTAGCTAAGTTCGTCCTTGCGACGGCAATGGTGACGGTCCTGGCGGGAGGAGCCTGGGCCGATAGGGCAAAGTACGTCTTTTTGATGATAGGCGACGGCATGGCCATGCCCCAGAGAAACGCGGCGGAGATATACCTGGCCTCCATGGCCGGCAAGGACGCCAGACCGGGAATAGTCAAGCTGGCCATGAGCACCCTTCCCGCCCAGGGGTTCTGCACCACCTACTCGACCAACTCGATCATAACCGACTCGGCGGCGGCCGGGACGGCTCTGGCCACGGGAAACAAGACCAAGTCGGGGGTCATAGCCATGAACCCCACCGGCACGGAGTCCCACGAGACCATCGCCGAGATGGCCCATAAGAGGGGTATGAAGGTCGGTATCATATCGTCCGTGTCCATAGAACACGCCACCCCCGCCTGTTTCTATTCCCACAACGAGTCCCGCAACGACTACTACGATCTGGCCCGTCAGCTTCCCGAAAGCGGCTTCGAGTACTTCGCCGGAGGCGGTTTCAAGAAACCCAAGGGTCCCAAGGGAGATCAGCCCGACGTCATGGGAATCATAGAGAAGGCGGGCTACAGGGTAACCGAGACGACCGAGGACTTCCGGAAACTCTCCAAAGAGGACGGCAAGATCGTGGCGATCAACCCCGTGTTGTGGTCCGGCAAGGCCATGCCCTACGCCGTGGACGAGACGGACCGGTCCATCTCCCTGGCCGACTTCACCGCCAAGGGTATAGAGCTCCTGGACAATCCCGAAGGCTTCTTCATGATGGTCGAGGGCGGCAAGATAGACTGGGCCTGCCACGCCAACGACGCCGTCTCCTCCATAGGCGACACCATAGCCTTCGACGAAGCGGTCAAGGTAGCCCTCGACTTCTACAACGACCACCCCGAGGACACCCTGGTGGTGGTGACCGGAGACCACGAGACCGGAGGTCTCACCATAGGCTTCGCAGGAACCAAGTACGACACCTTCTTCGGCAAGCTGGACGGACAGAAGATGTCCTACGAGGCGTTCGACCTCGTCCTGGCCGACTACAGGAAGTCCACCGGCGGCAAGGGATCCCTGGAGGCCTTCTTTCCCCAGGTGGAGAAGGCCTTCGGCCTCAGCCTGAAGGGACAGGACGCCGTTACCGGATCGGAGCTCGACTCGCTCAAGAAGGCCTTCGCCGAGAGCATGAAGGGAGCCGAGGAAAGGTCCGAGGACCAGGAGACCTACCTTCTCTACGGAGGCTACGAGCCCTTCTCAATAGCCCTGACCCATCTTCTCAACCGCAGGGCCGGTTTGGCCTGGACCAGCTACGCCCACACAGGCGTACCGGTTCCGGTAAGCGCCGTCGGGGTTGGACAGGAGACCTTCAACGGCTACTACGACAACACCGACGTGTTCCGCAAGATGACATCCGCCATGGGCCTCTAAGCCCCTTTTCTTCCCCCCCCCTGAAAGGGGAGGGACGAGCCCGACGGGCTCGTCCCTCCCTTTACTTATGGAGAAAACACGAAAGGAGCAAACGACATGCTGAGACATTTCTACCGGTGGTTTCTGGACGGCACGTCGACGAAAGACCTGGCCTTCACCGCCCTGATATCGCTTATATGTGCGGCCCTCTGGACTATGCCCACCGGCTTCGAGGACAAGCTGGACGGAAACGTTGGACATTACAGGGGCAGGGTGATCGCCGTCGATAACTCCACGGTGGTTCAGTGCGGCATAATCAAGACCGGAGACCAGGGACTGACAGTGAGGATAGAGGAAGGCCCCTTCGGGGGACGGACCGTGGAGGGAAGCAACGTGCTGAGCGGCAAGCTCGAGCTGGACAGCTTCTACGCCCCGGGAGACAGGGTGCTTCTGGACATCACAACCGTCGACGGGAAAATCGCCGGGGTACACGCCTCGGGAAAATACAGGCTGGGAGTGGAGGCTCTGCTGCTGCTTCTATTCGCGGCCACCCTGGCGGTGGTGGGAGGTTTCACCGGGGTGAAGGCCATGGTGTCCTTCCTCTTCTCGGCCCTTATGATCTGGAAGGTCATGATCCCCCTGTTCCTCAAGGGATGGGACCCGGTGCTCGTGGCCTTCGGGGTGGTATCGGCACTGACCTTCGCCATAGTATTCCTGGTAGCCGGTTTCGACCGCAGAGGGGCCACGGCCTGGATCGGCGCAATGGCGGGACTGGGACTAACCTGTCTTCTGGCGAAGGTCTTCTCCGGCCCCTTCGGGATCCACGGAGCCGTGAGGCCCTTCTCGGAGATGCTGCTCTACTCGGGCTATCCACATCTCGACCTTACCAGGATCTTTCTGGCGGGAATCTTCCTGGCCTCGTCGGGTGCCGTCATGGACCTGGCTATGGACATATCCGCCGCCGTGGCGGAGGTCAAGGAACACAGGCCCGATATAGACAGATGGAGGCTGTTCAAGTCGGGGCTCAAGGTGGGAAGGGCCGTCATAGGGACAATGACCACCACGCTGCTGCTGGCCTACTCGGGAGGATACCTGACGATGATGATGGTGTTCATGGCCCAGGGGATACCTATGTCCAACATATTGAACGTCAACTACGTGGCGGCGGAGATACTCCACACCATGGTGGGAAGTTTCGGCCTGGTCACTGTGGCCCCTCTGACCGCCCTCACAGGGGCCTTCGTCCATTCCCGAACGGATCAGATCTGAGCCGAGAATAGATCGTTCAGATCGGATCTTCCCTTGAGAACGTCCAGACAGGCTCCTACCGCGTCGGGGTCGTATAAAAAGCTGCGACCCCGTCTTATCTCGTCCAGAGCCGCCAACAGTCCCAGTCCGGCCCGATAGGGACGATGAGATGTCATGGCCTCCACCACGTCGGCGACGGCGAGAATACGGGCTTCGGGAAGAATCTCGCCGGACCAAAGATGTCTGGGATATCCGGAACCGTCGAGCCTTTCGTGATGCTGCGAAACTATCGTAGCCACAGGCCAGGGGAACTCGATGTTCGAGAGTATCTCCTCTCCCAGCTGGGGATGTTCCTTTATTATCTCGAACTCCAGCTCGGAAAGCTCTCCCGGCTTGTTCAGTATCTCCGCCGGAACCCTTATCTTTCCGAGATCGTGGACCAAAGCCGCTATCCTCAATCCCTTTCTGCTCTCTTCGTCCATGCCCAGCCTTTCGGAGATCATGTCGGACAGCACCGCCACGTTTCTCTGATGGCGGGCCGTGTAGGGATCCCTGACCGCCAGCATATCCCCCATGGTCTTTATGCTGCTCTCGAAGGTCCGATGGAGCACGTCGTAGTTGGCCTTTATGGACCGTTCCCCTTCGTGGCGCTCCAGAGCGGCGGATATTATGCTGCTGAAGACGTAGAAGTCGGTGATCCTGTCAGAACCGAAATCGTCCGTCTCGGAGCGAAACAGGGATATCATCCCTCTGAGTTCCCCCCGGATGAAAAGAGGATAGACGTAGGCCTCGCCTCCGCCCAATAGCTCGAACAGCCTCCGCTCCATACAGGCCCTGGCGGGGATGGCGTCTCCGTTTCCTATCATCACGACATCGTCCACCTGGAGGCGATGCCAGAGCCAGGGGATATCCCTCGAGGAGACGTTCTCTACGAGATGGCCCAGATCGGGGTTCAAAGGGCCCCCGTGCCACCATATGGACCTCACCATATCTCCTGCGGGATCGAACTGAACGAGGTTACAGTGGGATGCCCTGAAAAAGGACCCGAAGTCCTCGAGAGCCTGTCTCAGGGAACCGTCTATATCGCTCGAGGGAAAGACGAAACGATAGGACACCCTGGAGAGCAGGTTCTGGAGGGTAGAGTGATACCTCAGCCTCTCCTCGTCCCTTTTTCTCTCGGTTATATCCCTGTAGCCGCAGTAGGCGAAGGTTTTATTCCCGAAAAGGAAGGGAGACGCGTGGATGGAAACAGGTAGGACGCTACCGTCGGTCCTGGTGCGTTTGGTATCGTACACGAAAGGCTCTCCGCTGAAGAGCTTCCTGGTCATCCTCTCTGCGTCTATCTGTATTCCCGGAGCCCTTCCGACTATGTCGTTTATGGCCGTCCCCCGCACCGATTCGGGGTCGCACAGAAACATGCGGCAGAAGGACCCGTTGACCTGGATTATCCTGTCCCGATTGTCCAAAAAGGCGATCCCTTCCGGCGACTCCTGAAACAGGGCCTCCCAGAAGCTCTTGCTCTTCTCCAGCTCCTCGGTCCTCCTGGCGACCTCCAGCTCCAGTCGTTCCTCCCACTCGGACCGCTCCGCCAGCTCCTGTTGAAGCGCGGCGTAGGCCCTCTCGAGGCCCTCCAACCTGGGGTCGTCTCCGTTTTGGGCCTCGGAGTCCCTTCTTCCAGTTACGTCCACCATGGACAACAGATAGGACCTTATGCCGTCGATTCCGGTTATGGGGGTGACGCTGAGCTCGACCCATATGGACGAGCCGCCTTTTCCCACATATCGTCTCTCCAGCCTGGACACGCCTTTCATATAAAGGACCTTCTGATCCTCTACGGTAGGGACAGGAACATCCTCTTCTCCGTGGCCCCACCAGGGATAGGGAGGAACGGCGCCAAGCACCTCCGACTCGTCGTAGCCGGACATGTCCAGAAAGGCCCGATTCGCCAGGACGACCTTCAGGTCTCTGGACAGGACCAATATCGGTATGGGGGATTGAAGAAGCAGCGAAGAATGCATGTCCTCGGCCAAGGGGTCGACCTCCTCCTCTATATCTTTGGATTCAATTATACTGGCAAAAAACTTGAAACAAAAGGGCCTCCATACCCAAAAAGGCGACGCAGGTCTTCCGTAAAGCAGTGCCGTAGAGGTCCGTTTCTTCGCCCTGCCTAGAGACAACCTCTTTTACCTTATCGTTACCTCCGCTACATAGGTTCGTTACACAACCGTCCTATACTGACGTCACAGCCCGAGGGAAAGGTTACCCTCGCTAGATCATCCAAGGAGGATCTGTATAAGATGAAAAAATCGGCTATCGCACTGGCACTGGCGGCAACTCTGTCTCTGGTCGGATCGGCTTTCGCCGGCGACCTGGTAATCAAGGGCTCCACCACCGTACTTCCCATAGCTCAGTCCGCGGCGGAGAAGTTCATGGAGAGCAATTCGGACGTGGCGATAACCGTGTCCGGCGGAGGAAGCGGAAACGGCATCAAGGCAATAATCGACGGAACCACCGACGTGGCCAACGCATCTCGATTCATCAAGAACAAGGAAGTTTCGGCGGCGGTTGAAAACGGAACCTACCCCGTTCCCTTCGCAGTAGCGATGGACGCCCTGATCCCGGTGGTGCACCCCTCCAACCGGATCAAGGACCTTTCCATCGAACAGCTCAAGAAAATCTATAAAGGCGAGATAACCAACTGGAAGGAAGTCGGGGGAGCCGACGCCAAGATCGCGGTGGTGGGACGTGACACCAGCTCGGGGACCTACGAGGTCTGGGAGAGCAAGATCATGAACAAAGACAGGGTGACCCAGAGAGCCCTTGTGGTGGCCTCCAACGGAGCCATGGTTCAGACCGTAGCCAAGAATAAATTGGCCATAGGCTATATCGGCCTCGGATACCTGGACAAGTCGGTCAACGCCCTGACCGTCGGTGGAATAGAGGGAACGGTCAAGTCCGTCCTGGACGGAGATTACCCCGTCTCCCGCTACCTCTACATGTTCACCAAGGGATGGCCCACCGGCGACACCCTCAAATTCATCAACTTCGTCCTCAGCGACGCCGGACAGGAGATCGTAGGCAACACCGGCTATATCCCCCTTCGCTGATACGGATTCAGAGAAAACTAGGATACCGGGAACTCCAGCCCGCCGCCCGAGATGGCGGCGGGCTGGAGTATATCCAGAACACGAGAGGTCTTGTCGATGGACGAAAGAATTCCGGGGTGGCTGATCACCCTGACGGCTAGCCTAAGCCTTTTCATAATGGTCTTCCTGATCTACTTCCTCGTTCAGGAAGGAATACCAACCTTACGGGAGGTCTCCCTCAAGGAACTCCTGCTGAACTTCGATTGGTACCCTACCGAAGAACCTCCGGCTCTGGGGATGGCTCCTCTGATCGTAGGATCAATGACGGTGACGCTGCTGTCCGCCGTCATGGCAGTCCCCTTCAGTTTCCTCATAGCCATATTCCTGTCCGAGGTGGCTCCGTCCTGGTTCAGGGAGATACTCAAACCGGCGCTGGAGCTGCTGGGCTTCCTGCCGTCCATAGTCCTGGGATTCCTGGGCATGGTGGTACTGGCCCCATGGCTTCAGGAGAGGTTCGACCTCCTCTCGGGACTGAACCTGTTCAACGCGTCTCTGCTGATGGGGGCCATGATAGTTCCCATAGTGGCCTCCCTGGCGGAGGAAAGCCTTCAGGCCGTTCCGAGAGAGCTGAGAGACGCCTGTTACGCCCTGGGATCCACCAGATGGGAGACGATCCGAAAGGTGGTTCTGCCCGCCGCCCTCCCGGGGCTTCTCAGCGCATCTCTGCTCGGGATAATGAGGGCTCTGGGAGAGACCATGGTGGTGCTGATGGCGGCGGGAGGAGCCGCATTGGTCCCGATATCGATCTTCGATCCGGTAAGGCCTCTGACCTCGGCCATCGCGGCGGAAATGGGGGAGACCCCGGTAGGCTCCGCCCACTATCACGCCCTGTTCTTCGCCGGACTGCTGCTGTTGGCCATGACCCTGGGGATCAACCTGGTCTCAATGTGGATAGAGAAAAAGGGAAAGGAGCGCTGGATGGCATGAGCAGAAAACTGGTTGACAGAGGCGCTTCCATTCTGCTCTGGACCTCGGCTGCCCTTCTGGTACTGGGACTGCTGTCCATACTGGCCTACCTGATGGCCAACGGAGCGGAGTCCATGAGCTGGGAGTTCATCACCAGACCTCCCAGGGACAACATGACCAAGGGCGGCATAAGCACCGCCATAATAGGAACGCTCCAACTGGTGGTCGTATCGATGGCCTTCGCCATCCCCGTCGGGGTCGCCACCGGGATATTCTTCGCCGAATACGCCACGGAGGGCCCGTTCACCACGGCGCTCAGGCTCTGCGTCCGATGTCTGGCCGGGGTCCCCTCGGTAGTATACGGTCTGTTCGGCCTCTCCCTCTTCGTGGTGTTCCTCAACTTCGGATCGTCCCTCCTGTCGGCGGGGCTTACACTGGCCTGTCTGGCTTTGCCCCTCATAGTGACGGCGTCGGAGACCGCTCTTCTGGCTGTGCCTCAGGACTTCAGGCTGGCCTCCTACGCCCTGGGGGCCAATAAATGGCAGACAGTCCGGAAGGTGGTCCTCCCGGCGGCCCTTCCAACCATACTGACCGGGGCGATACTCAGCGTCGGAAGGGTAGCGGGGGAGACGGCACCGATAATCTTCACCGGGGCGGCGTTCTTCACCCCAAAGGTGGCTACGAGTCTCTTCGACGAGGTCATGGCGCTCCCCTATCACATAATGGTCCTGGCAACGGCCGGGACCCACATAGAGCAGACCAGGCCCATACAGTACGGCACCGTGCTGGTGCTGATTCTCCTGGTCATGGGAGTAAGCTCCCTGGGGATAATACTACGGGCCCGGCTACGCCGGAACAGACGATAACTCAGAGGTGAAGGCAATGACCGGAAGGGATACCGCGATAGAGATAAAAAATCTGAACCTCCACTACGGGACGGCTCACACTTTGAAGGACATTTCCATGTCCATAAACGCCAACTCCGTGACCGCCTTCATAGGCCCCTCGGGATGCGGAAAGAGCACCTTCCTGCGGTGCCTTAACAGGATGAACGACTTTATCCCCAGCGCATCGGTCAAGGGGACCGTGCTGGTCGACGGAGAGGATATCTACTCCCAGGGAACGGACGTGATAGAGCTACGGAAAAAGGTGGGAATGGTCTTTCAGAAACCCAACCCGTTTCCCATGTCCATATACGACAACATCGCCTTCGGCCCCAGGATCCACGGCATAAAGGACCGTGACCGCCTGGACGGTATAGTGGAATCGAGCCTGAGAGGGGCGGCCCTGTGGGACGAGGTGAAGGAGAAACTCCACTCCCCGGCCAACGGCCTGTCCGGAGGACAGCAGCAGAGGCTCTGCATAGCCAGAACCATAGCCACCGAGCCGGAGGTGGTCCTTATGGACGAGCCGACCTCGGCCCTGGACCCTATGGCTACGGCCCGCATAGAGGAGCTCTGCCGCCAGCTCAGGGAAAGATACACCGTGGTAATAGTAACCCACAACATGCAGCAGGCGGCAAGGATATCGGACGACACGGCCTTCTTCCTTATGGGCGACCTGGTGGAATACGGCCCTACGGAGAAGATCTTCACCTCGCCGGAGAACAGGAAGACCGGCGATTACATAACGGGACGGTTCGGCTAGATCCGTCGGGGAGGCTATCTGATATGATGAACATAGACTCTAGAAGCCATATAGAGGAGGAGCTCGGGAACCTCAAGAGGGAGACCCTCTACCTGGCGGCCCTTGCGAGGGAGTCGCTCAACAGGGCCGTGTGGGCTCTGAAGGAAAGGGATCGGGACGCGGCGTTGGAGGTCGTCCGAAAGGACGACGAGATGGACGACCTGACCAGATCCATAGACCAGAGATGTCTCCAGTTCCTCGCCCGCTTCCAGCCCATGGGAGAGGACCTCCGAACGGTGCTGTCCATAATGCACATGGCGGTGGACATGGAGAGGATAGGCGACTACGGCGACAACGTGGCCAGGGTAGCCTTGGAGCTGTCGAACCAGCTTCCCATAAAGCCTCTCATAGATATACCCAGGATGTCCCAGCTGTTCTCTCAGATGCTGGACCAGTGCATGGAGGCTTTCGACCGGTGCGACGTCGAAAAGGCCAAGGCGGTCTTCCCCATGGACGACGACATGGACGATCTGGAGAGCCAGATCCTCAGGGAGCTGCTCTTCCTCATGATGGCCAGACCGGAGCGGATAGAACAGGCCTCCCAGCTGTTGACCGTGGCCAGGACCCTCGAAAGAGCGGGAGACAGGGTTACCAACATAGCCGAGAGGGTGGTCTACATCTGCACCGGCGATACCGTGCGATCAAGCCGCTACAGACGCCCCAGGCCAGGAAGCGAGATAGTAGACGAAGACGGGAAGACACGGAGATAATCGGAGGAGGGATCGGCCCGTGAGCTTACAGGGCAAGAGAATTTTATTGGTGGAGGACGAATCCTCCATAGTGGACGTAGTTTCACAGGCTCTGAAGAGGCACGGCTTCGACGTCATGACCGCCGACAACGGAGACGACGCCCTGGACATGCTGTATCCCGTGCTGCCCGACCTGGTGCTTCTGGACCTGATGCTCCCCGGCATGGACGGCTGGGAGGTCTGCCGTCGTATAAGGTCATCTCCGGAAAGCAGAGCTCTTCCGATAATAATGATGACGGCCAGACGGGACGAGCGGGATCTGGTACAGGGGCTCGAACTGGGCGCCGACGACTACATCCGGAAGCCCTTCTCCCTGGTGGAACTGATGGCCCGGGTGAAGTCCCTGATAAGACGCACCCAGCTCGTCCAGACCAAGCCGACAGTCTCGGTAGGAGACCTGGAGATAGACCTGGAGGGCCAGATAGCCAAGTTCAAGGGAGAGGAGATCAACCTGAGCCTCACCGAATACAGGCTGCTCCGAACCCTGGCGGAGAGACCGGGACAGGTCGTCCCGAGGGAGAGGCTCCTATCTCTGATATGGGGGGTCTATGGAGGAGACACCAGGACCGTGGACGTCCACATATCAAGACTGAGGAAGAAACTGGCCCAGGCGGGAGGAAAATCGGCTCCTACCATAACGGCCCTCAGAGGCCGGGGATACAGGATAATCGTGGAGGAATCGGATGAAAAGCCTGAAGGGTAAGACCCTGCTGGCCGCAGCGGCCGCGGTGTTGCTGACTTTCCTCGGTTCCTGGCTGCTGATGAGCCGAATAGTGGAAGATCACATCGCCGACGAGGCGGTTCGGGAACTGTCCCGACAGGCGGGGCTCGTGGCCCGGCTGGTTGAGGAAAGCGACGGAACTCTCGACCTTACCGAGTTGGCCCGGGAGCTGGAATGCAGAATCAGCCTGATAGACGAAAACGGCACTGTGCTTCGGGACACGGAGGCCTCGGTCGAGAGATTGGACAACCACAGCAACAGACCGGAGATAAAGAGGGCCTTCTCGTCAGGAGCGGGATCGGAGATAAGATACAGCAGAAGCCTGGACTCCACCATGGTCTACTCCGCCAGGGCCCTGTCTGTAAACGGAGACGTGCAGGTAGTCCGACTGGCCTACAGGCTGTCCGCCTTGGACCAGGCCGCATCGGAAGGCCGCAAAAGGCTGTTGGGGCTATCCATACTGGCGGCCCTGGCCGTTTTGGCCCTGGCCCAGTTCATGATAAGGCGGTTCTTCAGACCTCTGGAGAGGATAGTCGCGGCGGCGGACGACATAGCGACGGGAAGGGAATCCCGGTTTCCCATAATGGCCGACAGGGAGCTTCAAAGCCTGTCGGGAGCCCTGGACGACATGTCCCAGCAGCTCCACGAGGCCATGGAGGAACTGCGCCATGAAAGAGGCGATCTGGAGACCCTGATAGCCTCCATGCCGGTGGGACTGATACTTCTGGACAGGAAAAAGTCCATAAGGATGATAAACCGATGCGCCAGAGAGCTGCTGGACCTGAAGACCGGCGTACTCCTTCCAGGCAGCCTCCACCCACTGATAGACCGGGTGGCCGAATCAGGACAAGCCGACCCAGTCAATCTGGACCTGCCGGAGAGGGAACTGTTCCTTACCGTATCGGCCAAGTCCATAGAGACTGGCATACTGCTTGTCTTCCAGGACATGACGGAGGAACACAGGTTGGACCTGGCGAGGCGTAATTTCATAGCGGACGCGAGCCACGAGTTCCAGACCCCTCTGACCTCCATAGGGGTCACGGCGGAATTCCTCATGGACGAGGAGGACGGCGACGCCAGAAGACGATACCTCAACTCCATTCTGGAACAGCAGAGACGGCTGACCTCCCTTGTGGACGACATGCTGCTGCTCTCCAGGCTGGAGGCCGAGCCTCCCAAGGAAAAAAAGGAACCCCTCGACCTTGCCGAGGTCCTGTCCGAGGTGATATCGGAACACCGGTCCCACCCGATGGCCTCAGAGGTAGAGATAACTCTGGAAGCCCCCGAAAAGGCCCCCATGGTGGGACGAAGAGACGAGCTCTATCGAGCCCTGGGCAACCTAGTAGGCAACGGCGTGAAATACGTCAGAAGACGCTTCGAAAACGAGCCGGGCGGAAAGATCGCCGTGGAGCTGAAAGAGAACGAAGACCTCTGGACGGTCACGGTATCCGACAACGGAGTGGGTATAAAGGAAAGCCTGGCCTCCTCCATCTTCGAACGGTTCCAGAGGGGGGATCCCTCCAGAAGCAGAAAGAGCTGGGGACAGGGAGGATACGGCCTCGGACTGGCCATAGCCAAGAGGATAGTCGAGGGACACGACGGCAGAATCGATCTGACCAGATTCGTGGACGGAGCCACCTTCGAGGTAAACCTCCCGAAGTAAACAAATTATCGAAATGACACAGGCCCGGATATTTTTCTCCGGGCCTGTATCATTTACGAGCACCTCTAAAAACTCACGTTACTCCTATCTCCTACAGCTTCGCGAAAGAGCACATCAAAAATATTGGCATATTTACTATTCTCGTTGAGAATTTTAGAACGCTAACGTATAATCCCCTCGGGCCATGAACAAACTACCGTTTTTTCTCAAGAACTCGATCCTGAATCCGCCGAGATGACAAAACATGGTTCTTAAGATAGGGGGGAGACCAGTTATTCAATGACCTACAATAAAGAGCTTCTTTTCACATCGGCTATCGTGTTTCTCTCGGCATCTCTAACTGTGCTAACCGTTTTAGGACCAATTTTTTTCAGCTTTCCCGTATTCATAAACGTCAACATATCCGGGACGGCCCTTTTCTCCATTGCCCTCGGACCTTTAGCAGGTGCGATATGGGCCATTTTTTTGAACCTAATTTCAAGCACTTTCAGGATGGGAAACGGCATAATAGGCTACCTTGTGGTCTCTAAAGCCATAGAAGCGGCATTTATCGGTTGTTTATTAAAAGATAAATCAAAATCTTGGTGGGCTCCTTTTATCTGTGCTATGGTCCTTGCCGCAGTCCAAAAACCCATCAGTTCGACTTTGGCCTATTTTTTTGGTGGATTTAGCATATCAATAGGTTATTGGAGCTGGCTATCGGACGAAATGGCATTTTACCTCTCAGGCCCTATAGTGACATCCTTTTTTAGCTACATGTTTTCCTGTTACTTAGCCTATTCGATTTTCACATCTCTATATTTAAAGATAAAAAAAGGAGATAAGATCTAGAATGATAAAATTTTTTTTGTCGATAACCATGATCTGTTTCGCCGTCACAGGAGCTATAGCCGACTCGTTACCCTTAATTTCGGCAAAAGAAGCGTCTAAAATTCAACCGGTACAGTTCGTGGACGTTCGTCCGGAACACCAGTTCATCGGCTGGGATACCGAGAATGGCAAGGGCGGCCATATAGGAGGAGCCAAAGATTTCCCCCTCAGCTGGTTCGACCTGGCGAAAAACCCCGAAGACCTGGATAACGAACTGGCCCGGCGGGAGTTAAAGAAAGATATGGACACCGTGCTGTACGGTAACGATACCCTAGGATCGGACGCCTACGATCTGTTCGTAGGCGCGGGGTTCAAGCACGTCAAGATTCTCGATGGAGGACTCGAAAAGTGGATCGAATCGGGGCATACCGTAAAAAAGATGGCCCGATACGAGATGCTCGTCTATCCCGAATGGATCGAGGAACTCGTGAACGGACGGTCTCCGAAGACCTTTAAGGGCGGAGATTTTCGCATAGTAGAGGTTAATCTACCTTTCGAGAAAGACGATTTCCTCAGAGGACACATCCCCGGCGCCATAACGGTCGACGACACTATCAACCACGTCAGAGGGGTCAGGATCCTAGCCGATTATCAATCTATTCCGATGACGGAGCAGCTCAAATTCTGGAATCGCCCTACTGACGATAACATAAAGAAAAGACTCGAAGCCATGGGAATCACCTCGGATACCACGGTAATCCTCTACGGTTCGGTAGCCGCGACTACGGCAGCCTACAGAGCCGGTATGATAATGCATTACGCCGGAGTAAAGGACATTCGCTTTTTAAACGGTGGCAAACCCCTTTGGGAGCTTGAGAACCTACCGCTGGAAAAAGGAGAAAATGAATGGACCGCCGTGGATGATTTTGGAGTCCAAATTCCTCAAAACCCCGAGGTTTTGATCGATTACGACGAAGAGCTCGCCATGGTGAAAAACCCCGATGCCGTCATCGCCTCCATAAGAAGCTGGCCCGAATATCTGTGTAAGATAAGCGGCTATACCTACATCGGAGAAGCTGGAGATATCGCGAAATCTAGATTTGGATACGCCGGATCCGACCCTTACGCTATGGAAGACTATCGGAACCTGGATAACACCATGTTTAACTACGAATTGATAGCGGACAGATGGAAGAAATGGGGAATAACTCCAGATAAAGCTGTCTCTTTCCACTGTGGAACCGGATGGAGGGCCAGCGAAACCTATTTTTACGCCTACGCCATGGGTTGGGATAATATAAGAGTTTACGACGGCGGCTGGTACGAGTGGCACAAGAAAAAAGGCAGTCCCAGAAAAGACAAGGGATTACCGGAAGACGCTCCAGAGAGAAAACCAAACTCTTTCTTCAAGACCACCTCTAAAAAGTGAGACCATATCATCCCCCGCAAAATCGCCCCACCTGGAACCTCCGCCGCTCTGACGTATTTTCGAGCAGGCTTTATCAAGACGACCTTACGAAGAACCTGCGTTTTTAGACATACTCTTAATCCCGTAAAAAGCGAGGGAAATTCCCCTCGCTTTTTTTCGTATCTAAGAGGTTATACTATATCGTAGTGATCGTCACTCCTACACTATAAGGGGGTTTTTTTATGAGCTCTTTCGACACGTCCGTTCTCTACGAAGATGGTAACCACAGATACCTCCACCTAGGCTGGGAGGAAAAGGAAGAGAAAAGCATCGTCCAGACCAACCAGTACATGATAATCCACGACGGCGAGGTCGTTCTGATGGATCCCGGCGGAGCCCACGTGTTTCCCAGGGTCCTGGCCAACGTGGCGGAGATAGTGGACATCGGTTCGGTCAGCCAGATATTCTACTCCCATCAGGACCCCGACGTATCCTCCGGCATAACCCTATGGCTCTCCATAGCGGAAAGGGCCAAGGCCCATATATCGGAACTCTGGACCAGGTTCCTCCCCCACTTCGGCATCTACGAGACGAGCCGGATCGTAGCCATACCTGACGGAGGAGGCGACCTCACGTTGAGGGATGGGACGAAGCTGCCCTGCATCCCCTCCCATTTCCTTCACTCCACCGGGCAGTTTTCCCTCTACGACCCCACGTCCAGGATACTCTTCTCCGGAGATATCGGAGCCGCCGTATTCCCCGAGGGGAAGAGGTATCCCACCGTGGAGAGCTTCGACGACCACCTCAGGTATATGGAGGGATTCCATAAACGCTATATGGCCTCCAACTCGGCCTGCCGTCGCTGGGTCGATTCGGTCTCGAAGTTGAAGGTGGACGCCATAGCCCCTCAGCACGGCGCGGTCATAAAGGGCGACGACGTGGACAGATTCCTGAACTGGTTCGGGAACCTGAAATGCGGCGTCGACATCATGGACCAGCTCTTCCGATAGGGAGGCCCCGGTATGGACAAAAGGGAAAGAGAGCTGATAGCAAGACTGTCGTCGGCCTACTTCGGGAACACCCTGATGAACTCCTTCATGGACCAGCTGGACGAGGCCCTGGTAAGACGGGTCAACAACGTCCAGGGGGAGCTTTCGGACATATCCGACGACTTCCAGAAGCTAGACGCCATGCTGGCCGACACCGTAGGGGAATTTCAGAAAAGCAGCGCCCACGCCAGGGAGAACGTGGAGTCCATAGGCAAGATGAACCAGGAACTGGAGGAGGAACTTCACCGTTCCGGCACGGACATAGAGAACATGAGCTCCGACGTGAACAAGACGGTTGAGACCACCTACGAGACCTTAAACGGTTTCCTGGAGGTGGAGAAGATATCCGAGGAGATCACCAGGATAGCGAAACAGACCAACCTGCTGGCCCTCAACGCCTCCATAGAAGCGGCCAGAGCGGGGGAACACGGCAGGGGATTCAGCGTCGTAGCGGAGGAGGTCCAGAAGCTGTCGGTCCAGACCAAGGAGGCGTCGGACAAGATAACCGACAGGGTCTCCGAGATTTCCGGATCGGTCAAAGACGCCATGGACAACGTACGCCGGGTAAGCGAGATGTTCGACGTGGTGAGAAACTCCCTGTCCAGTTTTATGTCCTTCCTGGAGGAGAACAGGTCCTTCATGGACGACATCACCGTGATGCTGGACGGATCGGGAGAGAAGATGTCCGAGGGATCCAGGGAGATAGCCCACTCCGTGGGGGTCATGAAGGAGGCCATAGACCGCTTCGACGCCATGGCGGCCATAATATCCTCCATAGTCAGGGCCCAGAAGAACCTTCAGGACCTTCGCCTCTGACCATGGGCAAGAATAAGCTCATACTTTTGCTTGCCCTGGCGTCGCTCTTATCAGCGTTCTCCCATAAAGCCTCGGCAATCGAGTACGCCCTGCCTCTGGCTCCGCCGGAGAGGCATTCTCCAAGGCAGACCATGATTTCCTTCGCCACCAACATAAACATGGCGTACAGATTGATCAAAGAGGCAAACAAAGAGAACGACACCGCCGGAGCCGTCTTCTTCAACACCCCCGGAGCCCTGGCGAAAGCGGAAAAAGCCTCTATATATTTCAAAAAGGCGATAGAATGCCTGGACCTGAGGGACACACCAAGGGTCTACAGAAACAAGATAGGAAGCGAAAGAGCCCTTCAACTGAAAGAGATAATGGATCGGGTACCCATTCCGGCCTCGAGGGATATACCCGGAACGAGCGAACTCATAACCGATGAAGGACATATGGAGACGTGGAGAATCCCCGGAACGGAGATAAGGCTGAGGCGCCTGGAATCGGGAGAGGAGAAAGGATATTACCTTTTCTCCTCCGAAAGCCTCAGGGAGATATCCGATTTCTACGAGGCGGTACAGAACATGCCTTACAGAGACGATCCTCTGTCCACCCCGGGATTTTGGGATTGGTACAACGACTCTCCGGGACATCTCCTTCCTCCGAGATGGGCCTTTCTGCTTCCCAAGTGGTCCATGGTAACGGTGGAGAGCAACACCATATGGCAGTGGATGGCCTTGGTTATCCTCATAGGGTCAACTCTGTTGGCGATATCGTTGGCCATGGGTTTCTTCAGAAACAAGTCCCTTAAAAACGAATCGGATTTCAAAAAAGGGGTTTTGAAGCTCTCCTTTACCGTGACCTCAATAGCCATAGCCGCAACCAGCCGTTACCTGATAAAAGACGTCATAAACCTAAGCGGATCGGTGGCGTTGCTGTTCTCTGTAGGAACTCTGAGCGCATTCATCTGGATTTTCGGAGCGTGGACCCTGTTCGGAGCGTGTTCTCTCGTAGCCGACATAGTGATAATGTCTCCAAAAGTGGATCCTAACAGCGTGGACGCCAGCCTTCTGCGAACCGTATCCCGACTTATCGGTATCTTCGCCGCCCTGTCGCTGTTGACCTACGGGGCATCCCAGCTGGGCATACCTCTGGCATCGGTCATCACCGGACTGGGGGTCGCCGGTTTAGCAATATCCCTGGCGGCCAAACCGACTATAGAGAACATCATCGGAGGGATCTCCCTCTTCGCGGACAAACCGGTCAAGGTGGGGGATTTCTGTCAGTTCGGAGATAATAGCGGAACGGTGGTAGAGATAGGCATAAGATCAACCAGGCTGAGGCTGGTCGATAGGACCATCCTGTCAGTACCTAACGCCGACTTTTCCCAGCTCCACATGATGAACCTGACTCGCAGGGACAGGCATATGTTCGAGACCACCGTCGGACTGAGGTACGAGACCTCCATGGACCAGCTACGATGGACCATAACGAAGATAAAGGAGATGCTTCTGTCCCATCCCAAGGTACACCACGGCACACCGGTGAGAGTCCGCTTCTCCGGATTCGGTGCCTATTCGCTGGACATAGCGGTCCGGGCATTCGTACAGACCAGGGACTGGGAGACCTTTCTGGCTATCAAGGAAGACCTTCTCTTTCGAATGGCGGAGATAGTCGACTCCTCTGGGTCGGGATTCGCCTTCCCCTCCAACACAGCCTATCTTGCGGAGGACACCCCTCCGGACAAGAGTAGAGGAGCTCGAGCGGAGAAAGAGGTAGAGGAATGGAGGAAATCGGGAAAACTTCCCTTCCCCAATCCGTCCCCCGATCTCATGAAGGAAATCAGGAACTCCTTGGACTACCCTCCTCGGGGTTCTTTCGAGGCCGACCGCGATTGAGTTTATCCAGGGAGATGGCCCAGTACAGACGGCTCATCTCCCTGAAGTCCCTGACGTCGACATGGAAAATGGAAGCCAGCTTCTCCAGCCTGTAGTTGACGGTGGAGCGATGGAGGTGCAGAGACCGAGACGCTTCGGCCACGTTGAAACCGCTCTCGCACCAGGCCATCAGCGTATCGCGTAGTTCCTCCGTGTCGCCTCTGCCCTCCAGAGGCGACAGCTCCCTCTCGGACATGGACTCCGTCAGCGAACGGGGAGAAAAGAACAGAAGTTCCTCCACCCTGTAGCCCCTTATCGGGTAAAAACGGACGCCCGGAGCCACCTTTCTGCCGATCCTGAGAGCCAGCCGGGCCTCCCTGCATGATCGGGCCAGCTCCTCTATACCCACGGCCCCGCTGCCTATTCCAACCGCCGCCTCTATCCCCATGGACGAAAGAGACTTCTTGACGACTTTCCAGATCTCGCCGATCCTTTCCGATAAATCCGACCATCTTCCTCCCGGCAGGGGGAGAAAAACCACGTAGAGATCCATCTTCATGGCGGCCATGAGGCTTCTAGGACCTCCCATGGAGTCTCTAAGACGGGCCAATACGGAATCCCTGTAGGCTCCTGCCCCGGCAGAGTCCCTCGCCCTGGCGGTCTCCACCGCCAGGGCCACGTATTCGGAGGAACGATCGTATCCGAAATGCTCCGCCCTGTTCATCAGCAGCTCCGGGTCGCTGACCTTGGAGTTCAGCAGAAAAACGTCGGAGACCAACGCCTGGAGGTTTCTCTCCCTCTCCATTATCTCCCTCTGCATTATCCGCTCCCTGAGATAGAGTTCGGCCTGACGCTTCACCACCAGGGCGAAGGGGGTGACCTTTTCGGGATCACCGGTTATCGCCACGGTGCCTATCACCCTGCCGTCGGGGCCGACCATGGGATAGGTAACCCCCGGTCTGGTCCCTCTGAGCCTCTGGGACACCTCCTCGGTATCCACGCTTCCCTTTCCCGTCTCGGCGGCTATCCTGGACGACTCGTTCAGGGTTCCGAACCCTCTTTCGGGATCGCTGCAACCGATTATCACCCCCTTCACATCGGTGATGAGGACATCGTAACCTATGACCTCCGATATGGACTTGGCAAGCTCCTGAGCTATAGGTTCCAGCAAAACGATCGCTCCTTTCGTCAAAATGACGGAAGACTCTCCATATATAGGACGATAGTTGATTCAAAATACCGAAGTCTTTTCGATAGAGGGAGAATAGAATGGGGCCAGGATACAGAATATCTCGTTCCTTAAGGAGGGAATCATCGTGAGACACGGTGTGATGTTGTCCGCTCTGGCCGGTGCACTACTGCCCGCTTTGATCCTGTCGGGCCCAACTATATCCCTTTTCGGAATCGCCGTTTTCGGCATGGTGGCCGCCATAGGATCGGAAGATCTTCGAAGCACTCTGGCAGGCTGTCTGATTCTATCCCTCTCCGGAATTCTCGTTATGTACAGCCCGGTTTTCGTGGAGGAGATGGTCTCTCAGGCCTCGTCCCTCTACCTGGGAGGGCTGGTTTTCTTCTCCGCCGGATCCTTCGGAGCCATGAGAACCCTTTTCAGAATAGGCTCCCGGGAGGTCCACGACGCCGATATCAACGCTCCCTTCGATACGTCCCTGGAGAACCTGCACCAGGTAGCTTAGGGACGGTGGCGCCCCTCGCCGCATATATATCGTCTCAATATATTCTCTGCCGTAAGAGGCCCTGTGCGTACGCACAGGGCCTCTTACGTGTGTATAACGGACTAAAAACTCCGATCCCCTCCGATGAGACCACCGAGTCCCCCAAGGGTATCGAGAATGGATCCCTCGCCCTGGTCCTTGCTTCCCAATCTCTGAGGAGCGGCCTGAAGCATCCTGCCAGCCAGCCTGGAGAAAGGTAGAGACTGAAGCCATATCCGCCCGGGGCCCTTGAGGGTAGCGAAGAAAAGCCCCTCTCCTCCGAAAAGAGAGGTTTTTATATTGCCCGCCTGTCGAATGTCCATCTGCACCGAGGGCATGAAGGCAACGACGCATCCGGTATCGACGTCCAGCGTCTCTCCCGAGGCCAGTTCCCTGTCAAGTACGGTTCCACCGGCGTTCATGAAGGCCATCCCGTCTCCGGTCAACCTCTCCATTATGAATCCCTCTCCTCCGAAAAGCCCCGTAAGGATCTTCTTCTGAAGATAGATGTCGATAGACACTCCCTTGGCGGCACAGAGGAAACTGTCTTTCTGGCATATTATCTCCCCGCCCAACTCGCCCAGATCCACCGGAACTATGTTGCCCGGGAAGGGCGCGGCGAAGGCGACGTTGGCCTTACCTCCTCCGTTGTTCGTGAAGGCTGTCATGAAGAGGCTTTCGCCCATGAGGACCCTCTTACCGGCACCCATCAGCTTGCCCATAAAGCCCGACCCCTCTCGTCCCGACCCGTCTCCGAAGATGCTCTCCATGTGAATGGAGGGATCCTTGTACATCATGGCGCCAGCCTCTGCCATGGCGGTCTCTCCTGGATCCAGCTCCACCTCCAGATACTGCATCTCCGCTCCGAAGACCCGGTAGTCCACCTCGTGGCAACTCATGCCAGGAACGGGCGGCACCGGTGGGACCGGCGGCGCTCCGAGGGGAACGCCGGGCCCCGCTCCTCTAAGCTCCGAAATCTGAGATATCGGAAGCCACTGGGACATTCCCTCCCTCCAGGCCAGTCCTTCGGGAATCTCCAAGGCCATCCGTCTGGCGTCTCCGTCGTCGAAGGGGCCTCTCTAATCGCCGTTTACGCTGAAATACCATTGAGCCAACTCTCTATCCCCTTTCGCTCTGAAATCGAAAGATCTCTAAAAATCACAGAGATACCTTATCCCTGCCGGCATCCTTGGCCCTGTACATCGCCTCGTCCGCCCGGGCGATAAGACCGTCCATAGTCATTCCCTGCCGATATTCGGCCAGCCCCATGGAAACGGTTAACTCCACCCGGTCGTCGTCCAGCTTGAGGGGGCGATCTCCGATCCTCTCCCTGATTCGATCGAGTATCCTGTATCCCTCCTCCGACGAGGCTCCGGGAAGCACCATCACGAACTCCTCTCCTCCGTAACGTCCGATCACATCGTAGGGTCTGAGCTCCCGGCATAGGATCTTCGCTATGGAACGGAGCACCCTGTCTCCCGCCAGGTGACCGTAGGTATCGTTTATCCTCTTGAAGTGGTCCAGGTCCAACAACCCCAGGGTCAGAGGGGTGCCCTCCCGATCCGACCTTGCCATCTCACCGGAGAGCCTCTCGAACAGGGCGTGACGATTCAAAAGCTTGGTCAGCTGATCGTGGTTGGCGAAAAAGGCCAGTTTGTCCTGAAGCTCCAGTATCCTCCTTGCCACGGAAAGCCTCATCCTCAGCTCCTGGGAATCGAATGGCTTGACCACGTAATCGTCGGCCCCGGCCTCAAGTCCTCTCACCACGTCCTCCTTCTCGCTCTGCACGGTCAACAGGACGATATACTGGTATTTTCCGTTCATCCGGTTTCTCTCCCGAACGAGGCGACATATCTCCGTGCCCTCCAGTCCCGGCATAAGCCAGTCTATGACAGCCAGATGGGGAGCTTCCTCGCCGGAGAGGACCCTCCATGCCTCTTCTCCGTCGGAAACCACGACCGGATCGTATCCCCATTTTTTCAGCAACGATTCCAACATCACCCTGGTGGTCATGTCGTCCTCGGCTACCAGAATCCTCATTATTCGCCCCCCTCAGAGAATGACTTCTCGAACTCATCTACCTCAAGGATAAGTTCCTCCACTAGATCGCTCAACATCTCTCCATCCCCCGATTCCGCCGCCGTCTGAATCCTGTGACCTACGATCTTCAACCCCCAGGCCCCTGCTCCGGCCGCCGCTCCCTTCAACGAGTGTCCGCCCATTCGGACCTTTCGAAAGTCCCCGTTCTCGACGGAGGTCTTTATCTTTTCCACTATCTTAGCCAGATCGCTCCTGAAAGTCTCCAAAACCAACGCAGCTATGGTCCTATCGCCGCCCATCCGTTCCACCAGACCGGTCATATCGAGAACGTATCTGCCCGAAACGGACCTCCTCGGTTCTCCCGGCTCCACGTCTCTCAGGGCTTCGGCCAGGTCCTCCCGCCTAACGGGTTTAGAAAGATACCCTGACATTCCCTTCGCCAGATACCTCTCTTTGTCTTCCTTCATGACGTTTGCGGTGAGGGCTATTACGGTAACGTCCCGATCCAGGACAGGGCCTCCCCTTTCCCTTATGATCGCAGTCGCCTCCAGGCCGTCCATCCCGGGCATCTGTATATCCATGAACACCCCGTCGAAGCGCCTCTCGGAAAGGGCCCTGACCGCCTCCCTGCCGGATGAGACCGCCGTCACATCGTGTCCCATATCCTTGAGCATGGCCTCTACAACCACCCTGTTGGTGTCGCTGTCCTCCACGACCAGGAGAGAGAGAGGACGGAGAGACCCTCTCTCTTTGTCAGCTTCGACGTGAACCACGGGGGGATCGCAGAGAGCCATCTCTACGTCGAGGGAAAAAGTAGATCCTCTGCCTCTTTCGCTCTCGACGGAGATATCCCCTCCCATGGCCCTCACGATTTTACGGGAGATGGCCAATCCCAAACCGGTACCACCGTATTTTCTGCTCGTCGATCCATCAGCCTGGGAAAACGGCTTGAAAAGCCTCGGCACGGCCTCCTTGGAAATCCCTATTCCGGTATCGGACACGGAGAAGGACAGGGTTAACTTTTCTCCGTCGGATCTTAGACTTTTAACCGTAAGGGAGACCCCTCCTGAGGACGTGAATTTGACGGCGTTGTCCAAAAGGTTGGACAACACCTGCCTCAGCCTGATGGGGTCTCCGATCACCCAACGAGGTATATCCTTAGAAAGATCCAAGCTGTAGTCCAGACCCTTCCGTTTCGCCTCGGATCGATAGGAACCGTCCAACGCCTCCAGAAGCTCGAAAAGATCGAAGGGAGCCTCGTCCATGTCGAGGAACCCCGCCTCCATCTTGGACAGATCCAGGATATCGTTTATAAGTGCCAGAAGAGCGTGTCCCTCGTCCTTTATCACGTCCAGAGCCCGGTCCATCTCGGCGGGCGACTTGCCCCTGACGATAGCTGCGGTGCCGAGGATGGCGTTGAGAGGGGTTCTTATCTCGTGGCTGACGTTTGCCAGAAAACGGTCCTTGGCCTGATTGGCCTCGGCGAGCTGTGCCTCCGACTCCTGAAGTCGGGATACCTTGCCTCTGAGCTCGCCGTTCAGATCGTTGATCATCCTGTAGAGCCTGCTGTTTTTTATAACCCCGGCGGCAGCTCCGAGGACGACCGTAACGAAGGCCAGGGATATATCCATTACACGCCCCGGATCTCCCTCTATGCAGGCCATCATAATACCCAACGGCTCGTCCTGGGCTGTCAGGGAATGTATAAGCAAAGGAGTTCCATCCGAGGAAGTCATAACCATGGGTTTATTCCTGCCTAAAGCCCAGGCCACTGTACCGTCCTCCACCAGGATGGTCCGTTCCGACTCGAAGAAATCGGCCGATTCGGGAGGATCGCACCACTCACGGGAAAAGTCCAATCCATCCTCGGATATCAGGAAAAAGGCGATCTCGCCGACGTCTATCAGCGAACGGATCCTGGAGGCCACGCTCTCGAGGACGTCGGAGACGTCGCCGGACTGACCGAGGCTAACCGGGACGTTCAGAGAATCCACAGCATCGTCCAACACCCGGCGAGCTCTCTCCCTTTCTGCGTTGATCAGCGAGATTCGTTCCTCCAGCTCTCTTACCCTCTCTTCCATGGTCCCACCTCAAGCGATGAAAAATATTCGAAGTATCTCTTCGATCTGTCTCTCCGCCTGATCGAAGACGGAGCGGAGCTCCTCTTTGTGTATCCCGGTCAGCTCCCACAGTTCCTCGTCCAGAGGAGGAAGATAGAAGGTTCCGCTCGAGCCTATCTTCATGGCGTTGGCCATCCAATCGGCGATCCACAGGAGGGAGGTCTCCTCGGGATTCTCCGACGACAGGGGCTCGTGGTGCCACGAGGCCATACCGAGGATCGGTTCCGGTATCCGCCAGCTCTCTAGAAGCCTGAAGGTGACCTGGCCGTGGTCGAAGCCTACGAGCCTTCTCTCCACCTCCGTCAAGGGAAGGCGAAAGAAACGCGAGACTCCCAGACCATGGGACATATGGGAAGGGAACCGAACGTAAAGAATGGCCCTACCGACGTCGTGAAGCAAGCCGGCCAAGAAGAAATGATCGTCTCTGCGGATCTTCCTTCGACTCGCAAAGATCCTGGCCAGGACGCCACAGGTCACAGAGTGCTTCCAGAAAGACCTCATATCCACGTAGGACGACGGGATGTGGTCGAAGGCGTTCATGGTGGAGACAGCCAAGGCCAAAGAGGACAGCTCCTTTATGCCCACTATGGCGACGGCCCTGGAGATGGACCTTATAGGGGTGGGAAAACCGTAGAAGGCGCTGTTCACGAGCCTGAGCAATCTGAGAGACAGGTTGGGATCGGTGCCTACGACTCTGGCTATGGACGTCGCGGAGCTGACCGGAGACTGTATGACCTCCCGGATTTTAAAGTATATGTCCGGCAGAGAACTCAGAGGGACGTCCCCCCCGATTATCTCGGAAAGACGGGGTCTCTCGACCGGCAGCCCCTCCCTGGACGGAAGGGTCTCCGGCCTTCTGTGATCGGTCATATCGAAAAGACCGTCCGAATCCTCCTCTTCGATCAGCCGGGCGCATCTCTCCCTGCACAGATGAAAAATCTCCGAGCAGGGCCCGCCGTCTTGATGAGAGGGGAAGAAGCTTCGAACGATGGAGTCGCTTCTGTCCATGGTCTCCAGCAGAGACCTCTCCCGGGAGAGAAGCTCCTCCTGATCCAGGCCCTCTACGTCGGCAAAGGCTATTCCCCAGACCTTCATCATCGATATATGCTTTTCCGAGAGGGACGTTCCCCGGCCCAGGATCTTTCGACCAGCCGGGGTCGAGAGATCGTCGGCCAATATCATCCCCTCGGAGAGACGGGAGGTGCTGACCAAACCCATAGGCTCTCTCCTCTCAGGTTAAGCTCGATCTAAAGAAATTATACTTGAAAAAGCAGGTCGGGGACACCGTTGAAGGGCGTCCCCGACCTACTGAACTCTCCGGTTAAAACGATTTTTCCGTCATTTATCTACAACCGCCAGAGACGACGTCTCGGATATCTTGAACCTGTCCACCCCCGTCTGGAGTTTCTCGGCCATCTCCGCCAAAGACTCCGACCCTATCGCTATCTGCTCCGCCACGGAGGAAACGTCTCTCATCTGTTCCCTTATACCACCGGTGGAATCGGAGACATCGTTGGTCTTCTCCGCCATATCCTGGACGGCGGAGGATATTTCCTGACTGGACGCCGCCTGCTCCTCCGAGACCGCCGCCATATCCTGGGCCGCCGCCTCTATGTTGGCCAGAGACTGAAGGATATTTCCTATAAATACCTCCGCACCCTCGGCGTCCTGCCTGGCCTCGGTGGCCTGGCCTTCGTTGGCCTCCACGAGGGTTATGACCGCCTGAAGATCTCCGGCTATCTCCTTGGCGAGATCGGATATCTTGGCCGCCGAGGAATTGCTCTCCTCCGCCAATTTTCTGACCTCCTCCGCCACAACGGCGAAGCCCCTGCCGTGCTCTCCTGCCCTGGCCGCCTCTATGGCGGCGTTCAAGGCCAGAAGATTCGTCTGATCAGCAATGGAACCGATATCGGTCACGAAGGACTGTATCTGCTGGGCTCTGCTTCCCAGATCCTTGACCTTCTCCATCGAGCTTCTCGATTCGTCTGCAACCTTGATAACCGCCCTGACCGCCTTTCTGACCGACTCCAGACCGTCCTCGCCGGAGTGACGAGCCTCTCCGACCTGTTCGGCCACGTCGCTGCTCTTTTTGGCCGCGGCCTGAGACCCGGCGGCAACCTCCTGAACGCTGGCGTTTATCTCCTCCGCTCCTGCTGCCAGGCCTCCTACCATATCGCCGGTGTGATCCACATGGGAGTAGACCTCCTCAACGGTGGAATTTGCCTCTTCGGCGGTAGCGGAAAAAGTCTGCGCCTGTCCGGAAAGCTCGCAGGACATCTCCTTTATTTCCTTCATGGTGTACTCCACAGCGTCGAACAAACCGTTGAGAGCCACCAGGATGGACGAGATCTCGTCACGACCTACGACCTTGCCCCTGTGGCTGAGGTCCCTCTCCTCTCCGACCTTCTTGATATTCCTGACCATGGAGTCGATCGGCCTTGAGATGGAGAGGACGACCAGAGACGCCAGAGCCAGGGATAGCAGGGCCGTAACGGCTATGACGATCACCACGACCCTCTTTGAGGAGGAAGTCTCATCCTGAATGTCACCGAAGACATCCTCCATGCTGTTCGAGGCTATCACGACGAGCTCCTTTACCTCTTTGTCGAGCCTTACGGTCAGGTTTACTCCCGAAGAGGCTATGGCCATGAATGATTCTCTGGACTCTCCCCTGTCGATCACGTCTATCAGAGAATCCAACATGACCACCCACTCCTTCGAGGCTTCTACCGCCTCCTCGTATTCCTTCCTGGCGCCGTCCGACATGGGAATCTCTCCCAATCTACCGAGGGCGTCGTTCATGGCGGCCTTGCCCTTCGATATTCCCTCGCCGAAGACCTTACGCTTATCCTTGTCGGTGGCGTTCAATGCCCTGTATAGATTGACGAGGGCCTGGTTCATTCCGTCGGAGACCCTGTAGGCGGTCACAGCCCCCATGGCACCTACCTTGTGGAGTCTCTCCGTCAAGGAGCAAGTATCCTCTACCACCCCCACAAGATAGACCGAAGTTAAAACAGAGAAAGTCAACATAATACCAACCAAAACGAACAGTCGAACCCTTATCGACACCTGTCTGAGCAGATTCACACTAACTCACTCCTCTCGAACGAAACTGCGATATATAAACAAGCTTCCCCAGGTTCAATTTACCTCAAAAGCGTCAAAGAAACGCATAATCCGATTCAAATAGCGTAAAATTTTTTTGACGCAGGATGGATTTATATGGCATAGTCGAGGAAAAGATCTCTCATATCGAACAAGGAGAAAACCATGATATTCATACGATTGTTCGGTTCACCCTCCATAACCAGAGACGGGACCCCTCTGACCTTTCCCTTCAAAAAGGTGGAGGCTCTGGCATACCTTTTGACATCGCCGGGACGTCACGATCGCCGCAGACTCGCCAACCTGCTGTGGCCCGATAAAGACGAGGACCGTTCGCTGAAGAACCTTCGAAACGCCCTCTACAGGCTCCGGGCGACCCTACAGGAAAAGGCCGTGCTGTCCAAGGAGAGCAGGATCTTCCTGTCTCCGGACACAGTAAAAACCGAGCAGGAATTCATGGAGAATCTCTCCTCCCTCCCGGAGAGGGACCTAAGACGTATGGGACAGCCTTTCCTGGACGGATTTTCACTGGACGACGGAGAGGATTTCAACCGCTGGACTCAGGAACGAAGGGATGCGCTCAGGAAGAGGTACCTGGACGAGGTCACATCGGAAGCCCGAAAAGCGGGAGATAGGGGAGACGAAGCGAGAGCGACGTCGTTGCTGCAGAACGCCTTGAGCGCCGCTCCATGGGACGAGGAGATCGCCAGGGAGCTCATGAAAGCGTTGAAAAGGAGGGGGAACCTCCCCAAGGTGGTCGCCACCTATACGGAGCTCTCCAAAACCCTGAGAGACGAGATGGGACTGGATCCCTCTCCCGCCACGGTAGACCTTTACAGATCGATATTCAGGACCATGGACGTGCCCTCGGAAGAGACCGACGAACGGTATCATGTAGAGCTGCCCCGTTCGGACAGGGACCTGCTGGAGACTCTCTCCGTCTTCGGAACGGCCACCCCTCTCGAGGACCTGGAGATCTGTTCAAACCGAAACGGCAAAAGCCTGGAGGAGAGCGCTCTCAGCCTGGAGGAGAAGGGACTTATCTCCCTCAGCCAGCCATCTAACAAGGGGGCTCTGGCTTTACGGATAAACTCCGGTCAGCTAGAGCTATCGCTCTACGAAAGCATAAGCCCGTTCAAAAGAGCCCTGATTCACAGGAATATACTGAATCTGAGAGACCCCGGCAGTGTCTGGGCCTTTTCCCCACCTCAGGATTGCAGGGATCTAATACGTCATTCAGACAACGGAGGTTCCCTGGAGGACAGGATCTCGACCAGGATAAGATATCTCAGGCTGCTCTCCATCGGCCTATGCCAGGGATACCCGCCTATAGTGGATCCTGTACTGATAAAACTGGAAGAGGACGGCGTATCCCACTCGGACATAGACGATCTGACCATCTCGATCAGAGACCTGCTCGGGCGGCTGGAGACGGGCTACGGGGGAGACCGAATCCCACAACAGCGCAGGATGTTCACCTGCCTGTCCGGCTTCCACTCCGTCTGGAAGGGACTCATAGACCAGGGAAAAGCCGAGCTGGAACTGGCCCTTGAAAAAAGCGTCGAGGCGGGAGATCACGAGACGGCATCGGAAGCCCTCTGCGGACTGTGTCTCATGGCTATAAGGCTGAGCGACCGACGGGCCATCGGCGATTACAGCGACAGGCTCACGCGGGAAGGCAAGGACAACCCTCTGACCAGAGCCCTCTGCTACAGACTTCAGGGGGAAAACGCCAACGGAAATGATCCCCAGAAGGCCATCGATATCATGGAGAGGGCAATGGCCGAGATAGAGAACCTACGGGCATCGGGGTTCGGATATACCGCTATGGAGGCCATGGTATGGGGAGGTATGTCCGCAATGGCCATGGAGACCGGCGAGTTCGGAGAATCGGAAAGGTGCCTAAGAAAGGGGCTCAGCCGCCTTATAGGAGGCGGGATAAGACACGGAAGGTGGATCTTTCACTCCGCCCTGGCCTACATCGCCTGGAAAAAATCGGATGTAAAGTCCATGTCGGACGAGGCGGCCAAGGCGAGAGAGAGCGTCGACGACGTGATATACGGCGACCTGGGAATTCTGTACAACGGCATGCAGGCCCTGGCCGCTGCCGCAGGGGGTCAGAGCCGAGAAGAGGTGAACAGCCACATCGGCAGGGCCCGTTTTTCCGCATCCTGGCTTAACGGGGAAAACCGGACAGTCCGTTTTCTCCAAGAGATGGAAAAGGAGCTGAAAAGCTAGTTACCGACGGATAAGGCGATGACCTCGAAAAGTCATCGCCTTAGAGACAAACCTGTCAGTCTACCACCTTGTAGGTAAACTCCACGATGGTTTTCTTGCCCATCCCGGAGGGGAGAAAGATAATGTCGTCGCCGAAACCTATCTGATCGTTCTCTCGGATGTTGTTGATATAGTTGATCATCTCCATCTCCATCTCTTCCCTGTCCCCGTAATTTCGGACTATATTTCTGGAGATAACATGATTATCCGTTATGGGAACGTGAACCTGCATCATCATCTGAAATCCTTTTATCGACATGAAACCCTCTCCTTTCATCGAAAGAAAAATCTCGTGGCTACGATCACGAAGGGGGCTAACAGTATGGCCGTTATGGCCACAGTCAGGACAAGCCTTTTTCTATCGTGCCGTACCGTCTCTTTTCGCTCCCGAACCCTATCCTCCAGGGCTCCCTTTCGGACCGGATTTCCCCACATATCCGGATCGGGGGATATGAGTTTTCCCACAGCTCCGGTCTCCTTTCAAAAAAATGGTCTACCTATATTATACTATCGACGTATTCGGAATGTCCCCAAAGGGGCATATTTCTTTTTTCGCATAGAAAGGACGGGATCCCGTGAAAGGCCTAGTAGACAGATTTATAGGATACGCCAAGATCCACACCACATCGGACGAGAGCTCCTCCAGCTGCCCCAGCACCTCCTGCCAGCTGGATCTAGCCAAGCTCCTGATAAAGGAGATGACGGATATGGGGCTGGAGGACCCTAAGCTGGACGATAACGGATACGTAACCGCCACGCTCCCCGCGACGGAGAAGGGACCGACCATAGGCTTCATAGCCCACATGGACACCGCCCCCGACATGTCCGGCGAAAACGTATCGCCGAGGATAGTGAAAAACTACGACGGGAAAGAAATCGTCCTGGACGAGGCGGGAGAGGTCGTGCTGTCCCCCTCCGACTTTCCCTGTTTAAACGACTACGTGGGACAGGACCTCATAGTGGCGGACGGCACCACCCTTCTGGGGGCCGACGACAAGGCCGGCATAGCCGAGATAATGACGGCCGTGGCCTATCTGAAGGATCACCCAGAGATACCCCACGGCAGGATCAGAATAGGCTTCACCCCAGACGAGGAGATAGGCAGGGGAGCCGACCTGTTCGACGTCGAGGGCTTCGGGGCGGATTGGGCCTACACGGTGGACGGGGGCCCGGTGGGACAGATGGAGTACGAGAACTTCAACGCAGCCTCAGCCACGGTCCGCATAAAGGGACGTAACGTCCACCCCGGCACGGCCAAGGACCAGATGATCAACTCGATCCACATAGGAACCCGGCTGGCCGGTCTGATGCCGATCTCGGAGGTTCCGGAGAAGACCGAGGGATATCAGGGGTTCATCCACCTTCACACCTTCGACGGTACAGTCGAGGAGACCACCCTCAAGTTCATCATAAGGGATCACGACAAAAAACTCTTCGAGGAAAAACAGGAAACGGTTCGAAGGGCGGTGGACCAGGTCAACCGAGAGTTCGGAGACAGGGCGACTCTTAAGCTCAAGGAACAGTATCTCAACATGAGGGAACACATAGAGAACAGGATGGACATAGTCGAACTGGCCAAGTCCGCCATGGAGGAGGTTGGCGTAACCCCCATGGTGGAGCCGATTCGAGGAGGCACCGACGGCGCCAGGCTGTCCTACATGGGACTGCCATGCCCCAACCTTTTCACAGGAGGACACAACTTCCACGGAAAGTACGAGTTTATACCGATACCCTCCATGGAGAAAGCCGTCGACGTGATAGTAGCCATAGCCAAGCTGGCGGTCCAATCTTAAGGGGCACCTCTGAAAACTCCAGTCCTCGGAGAGGTCGTTTCGGAGGAGCCCATTCGAGCCCGTATTTCCGACCTGCCGTCGTGTAGTACGAATGGGGCGACAGGACGTCGCCCCAAGCCGAGGGGGCACAGGACGTGCCCTCCGAGGCGGTCTGTACGAAACAGGCAGGTCGGAAATACGTTTGGGCGAGACAGGTCGGAGCCGAAACGACCTCTCCGAGGAAACTCTGACGTGAGTTCTTAGAGACGCCCCATGATCTTATTTCACCGCATCCAGGTTCAGGGAATACCGGTTCTCCCCGGCCTGAGCGATTAGGTTGAGCTCCGCAAGACGCTTTACGTCCCTTCTGGCAGTCTGTTTGGTGACCTTTCGATAAAGCAGAGAGAAAGGCCTTTCGCCCATGAGATCGTTCAAAGAGAAGTCCCGTAGGTCGTCGAGCAGAAGGGACAAAAGCTCGAACTGTCTGACCGTGATCTCCCTCTGGGCCTTCAACTGAGCGAGGTGCTCTCTGAAGACGAGTTTTTTTATCAGATCCGTTATCCTATCCTTGATATCCATCAACGACTCGGTGACTCCGTCCAGACAAAACTTCAAAAAAGGGGTTACGTCCTTCCCCTTGAGCTTTATCGTCTCGGAGAAAGCGGAGTAATAGCCGTCGATATTCCGATAGTAATAATTGGACAACATCTTAGGCACATAACGAACGTTCGCCGCCTGAAGTATGATCGCCTCTATAAGCCGGGCGGTCCTGCCGTTGCCGTCGAAAAACGGATGGATCAGCGAAAAATGATAATGTGCCAAGATAGCCCGAACGAAAGGCCCCTTCGAGGTAAGCTCCTCGCTGTTGACCCACTCGACGTACTCCCTCATCAGGTCCTCTATATCCTTCAATATACGAGGGGGCCTGTAAACTCCGCCGTGAGACTTGTCTCCGACCTCCGTATAACCTACGGTCTCGTTGCGATATCTGCCGGGCTCGTTGAACTGGTGGGGAACCCCTGAGGTAACTATACGATGCAGCTCTCTGATCAGAGACTCCTCCAGGATAAAGGGGTCCTTCTCCGGCTTGATCCTCGATAGAACTTCATAGGCTTTGACGAGGTTCCGAATTTCGATCTCGCTTTTGTGGACCACGTCGGGAACGTCGTCGTTCTCCATTATCCCGATGACCTCTTCCTGAGAGAGGGGATTCCCCTCTATGGCGGCGGTGCCGAAGATGGACTGCCGGACAAGCTCCGTCTCTAATTGGGACACCTTCCGAGGCAGAATCGGAAGGTCCGCCACCGTCTTGTTGAGGATCGTCGCAACGGCCAACGAAGGGGACAGGAGCTCCTTGTCATACTCTTCGCTGAAGTAGAAAGGCCCGAACTTACAGGTCATATATCTTCTCATTCCTGCCGCCTCCCTTGATACGAAAAATGTAACACATATATTCAGCTACAGCAAGGGTTTAAGGGGAACGGGTCTATTTTAAATGATAGCCTTTAGGATCACTCTTTTTCCAGAAGATGCAGCGTGTCGGGGCGCAGAGAAACCCGGATCGACTCGCCGGGACGAAAGAGCTCGCCGGTTATGGGGTTGACCTGATGCACAGTCAGGGTCTTCAGGTCGGGGCATTCCACCTCGTACTCCACCAGATTTCCCAGGAAAGTGGTCCTGACCACCTCGCAGGGAAAATGTCCCTCCTCCCGGAAGAGAATCACCGCCTCGGGACGGGCCACCACCTGCCGCACCTCTCCCGTCTCGAAAGAGGATATATCCATAGGATAAGTCCTCCCTCCCAGAAGAATCCCCCCGTCGGAAACCGTCCCCTCCAGAAAGTTGGCCTTGCCTATGAAATCGGCCACGAAGCGGTTTCTCGGCCTTGCGTACAGGTCCACGGGAGAGCCTATCTGCTCGATCCGTCCGTCCTTCATCACCACGACCCTATCGGAGATGCTCATCGCCTCCGCCTGGTCGTGGGTAACGTAGACCGAGGTTATCCCCAGGGTCTTCTGAAGCCGCCGGATCTCTATCCTCATCTGTTCCCTGAGCTTGGCATCCAGGTTGGACAGAGGCTCGTCGAACAGCAGCAGCTCCGGCTCCATCACTATGGCTCTGGCAAGAGCGACCCTCTGCTGCTGTCCCCCCGAAAGCTGGGAAGGCTGACGGTTCTCCAGACCCCGGAGCCCCACCAGGTCTACCACCCTCTCCATCTTGGCCTTTATCTCCTTATGGCTCAGCCTCTTGAGCTTCAGGCCGAAGGCGATGTTCTCGAAGACGTTAAGATGGGGAAAGATGGCGTAGGACTGGAACACCAACGTGGCGTTTCTCCTGTTGGGGGCCACGTCGTTCATCCTCTTATCGCCGAAATATATATCTCCCTCCGTCGGGTCCTCGAAACCGGCTATCATGCGAAGCAGGGTCGTCTTGCCGCAGCCGCTCGGTCCCAACAGGGTAACCAGCTCGCCGTCCTCCACAGAAAGGTCGACCCGATCCACAGCCCGGACCTTGGAGGCGCCGTCGTAACCGTCGAATTCCTTTGTGACTCCCGATATGCGAAGCTCCATAACACTAACCCTCCCGAACCTGAATGGCCGAGGCCCCGCCGGTACGCCCCGGCACGAGTCGACCTATGACCGCCACGGCGATCAGAACGATACAGACCAAGATGACACTGAAAGCCGCCGCGACCCCAAGCCTTCCGGACCCCACCTGGCTGAGGATCTGCACCGTCAGAAGGTTCCAGTTGGCCGACACGAGGAATATAGCGGCGCTGATAGCGGTCATGGCCCTTACGAAGGCGAATACCAGCCCGGAGAAGAATGCCGGGGCTATGAGGGGCAGGGTCACCTTGCGGAAAGTCGTCAGACCGTCGGCCCCCAGGTTTCTGGAAGCCTCCTCTATGGACGGATCTATCTGCCGAAGCACCGCCACGCCGGACTGAATCCCCACCGGAATATAGCGAAACACGAAGTTCAGCACCAGAATGCTCAAGGTCCCTATCAGCACCATAGGAGGCCTGTTGAAAGCCAGTATATAGCCTATTCCCACCACGGTACCGGGAACGGCGAAGTTCAATATGGAGCCGAACTCCAGAGTCCCCTTGCCCGGAAAGGACAGCCGGACCACCATGAAGGCTATCAGCATACCCAATATCCCCGATATCGGCGTGGACAGCAGGGCCACGATCAAGGTGTCCTTTATGGTATCCCCTCCCACCTGGAAAGCGTAGGTCAGATGGGCCAAGGTCGGGGTGAAATCGTATCCCCACACCTTGGTGAAGGCCCCTACTGCTATGACCCCGTAGAAGAGCGCCACCGAAAGGGCGAACAACCCCAGAAGACCTCTGAGAAAGGCTCCTGCCCCTGGGCCTATGAGTTTGGACGTGGAATCCACCGGTTTTCCCGTAACGGTGGTGTACTGTCTTTTTCTCAGGAAATAACGCTGTATCAGGAAAGCCGTCACCGACGGAAGCAGCAACACCACCGCAAGAGCCGCCCCCAGGGGCAGGTTGAATGAACCGGTTATCTCCAGATATGCCTGGGTGGCCAGCATGGGAAAGCGGCTGCCCGCCAACACCAGAGGATTTCCGAAATCCGCCAGAGACTCTATGAACACCACTAGAAAGGCGCTGGCTATGCCAGGCAGGCTCAGAGGCAGAGTGACCCTGAGGAAAGTCTGCCAGCGGGACGCCCCCACGTTCATGGCTGCGTCCTCCAAGGTGGGGTTCAGAGACTCCAGGACGCCCCGGAGGGTCAGATAGGCCACGGGAGCGAAGGTGAACACCTGCGATATCAGCACTCCCTTGAAACCGTAGATGGAATAGTGCCTTATCCCAAGCAGCCCCCTCGTGATGAGGCCGTTGGAGCCGAAAAGCATCAGCACCGACAGAGCGCTGGTGAAAGGAGGCGCTATTATCGGAAGTATGAATATCAAATGCAAGATCTTCTTCCAACGTATATTGGTCCTCACCATCGTCAAAGCGGCCACATAACCTACGGCAACCCCTATGATGCCGGTAAGAGCCCCCACATGAAGGCTGTTCATAAGGGCGTTTCTGAGATAGGAGAACTGGCCGAAACGAAGGTAGTTTTCCAGGGAAAAACCGCCTCCGTCTCCCTGAAAACTCTTCAACAACACCATCCCCAGAGGGTATATGACGAATAAAGCCAGGGCGACCCCGACGGCTAGCACCAAAAGGGCGACCACAGGGTCCCTCCAGAGCAGACGAAGCTCTCTCATACCTCGTCGCAAGATAACACTTCCCTCCAAATCAAAAGCCCGGGGAGATCTCCCCGGGCGAACTATACGAAAGAGGACTCGGGGAAAACTACTGTCCCAGCACCTCTGTGACCCAGCGTTCCACTATGCGCTTTTTGTCCTTGGCGGCCTTTTCCCTGTCGTAATCGATAAGGGTGATCTCCGAAAGGGCCGGAACTCCCTCGCCGGCCGATACGTCGGAACGGACCGGGAAGAAGTAGGTCTTGGCGGCACTGAGGGAACTCTGCCCCTTCTTGGAAATTATCCAGTCCACCAGAGCCTCGGCCTCGTCCAGGTTCTTGGCTCCCTTCACTATGGAAAGGGCGGCGGCCTCGTAGCCGACTCCCTCGGCGGGGAATATCACCTTGGACGGATATCCCTGGTCGACCAGCTTGAGGAAGGCCGGGGTAAACTGTATGGCGATGTCAGTCTCGCCTATGGCCAGGTTCTTGCTGGGGCCGGTTCCGCTCTGGGTATATGTCTGGATGTTGGGATTGAGCTTCTTCATGTAGTCGAAAGCCCCGTCCTCTCCGAAAACGGTCATGAGGGTCTGTACCATGGCGTAGGCCGTCCCGGAAGACTGAGGAGAGGGCATCTGGATCATCCCTTTGTACTCGGCCTTGGTGAGGTCGGCCCAGGATTCGGGAACGGATATTCCCTGATCCTTCAGCTCCTCGTCCAATACGCCGAATCCCAGAGGATTCATGTAGAAAGCGTACCAGTAGCCCTCCGAATCCTTGAAATTATCGGCCAAGATTTCTGCCTCGGAAGACACATAGGGACGGGTGAGACCTCTGGTCTTGGCAACTATGTGGTTCTCGTTGGGAGCCCCGAACCACACGTCCGCCTGAGGATTGGCCTTCTCCGCCTCGATGCGGCTGAGAGCCGGACCGGAGGATAGAAAAACCATATTGACCTTTATCCCCGTATCCTCGGTGAAGGCCTTCAGAATGTTGGTGGCGTTCTCCTCGTCTACGCTGGAATAGACCACCAGAGAGCGGTCTTCCGCCATGGCTCCAGCTATGAAAACGAAGGAGAAAAGGGCGACGAGCATCGTCGCCAGGAACCTGGAACATCTGGACATGGACGTTGCACCTCCTAAGGTATTTGTTCTCGAAAGATCGGAACGAGAAAACTATACCACGTAACGTCTTCGTTACAAAGAGGTAGCCGTCAGAGGGAAATCAGATCAACATAACGGGAAAAATCTCGTCGGGATTCTTGGGATTACGATTCAGAATAAGATCGCTAAACCCGAGTTTCTCAAACAGCTCGTCCTTCAAAAAGGCATCGGCGATCTTGAAGACCATCTGGGAAGGGTTTTTGGGTTTTATTATCCTGATATCCGAAATAAAAAGAGAGGTCGTTGGAGTTTCATGGTTGAGCATAAGTTTTTTTTCCTCGCCAACCAGAACAGGAACCTCCGAATCCGGAGTGACGGGATCCTGAGCCTCTCGCTCCTTTAATTGCTCGTATAAAGATGAAATGGACTCCACCTTCTTGAGAAGCTCGTCCATCCTCTTATCCAGAGAATCGGTGGTCCAAGCCGCGTCTTCGGCGCTCATCACCGAGAGCTTGGATTGATCCGTAAAGTCCTCGAAGGACAGCTTTTCGTCGCACTCATCGTAAAGACAGGTCAGGCTTTCCAGATCACCGGTCACCTTGACCCCATAATCGGTGTCGTCGTAGGATAGCCCAGCTAGATAACATGGACAGCTACCTAAAAAATCCGCCGAGAAGGTCCCGTCTCCGTTATCCGTAAAAGGACCGGCATCAGTGCCGTCGGCGATCCGACCTCTTTCTCTATCTATAACCGCCATACAGGAGGCCTCGTATCTATCTATCTCCGCCAGATACTCCTCTATCCTCTTCTCGGATAAAAGGCCACATTCCTTGAGCCCCATTCTATAGATCCTTCTGAAAAGGTCCGCCTGAAGCGAGGACATCTCAGCCTGAAGGGTCAACCTGTCCTCCTTGGAGATAGAACTATCCTCGGCCAACTTCGAGATCGACCTCATCCTTTCCATGGTGTCGCCAACATCCTGAACGGACATGGCGATCAAAGCCACGGTATCGTTGTCCCTAAGCCCCTTCACAGCCTCGGACCAATCCCGCCCCTCAACTCTCGATTGAACGTCGCTGAGCCCCGATCCCAGCTCGGAGATCTCAACCCGATCCACATCGGGAAGCAGAACGTTATTCCGGTTATGAGTAACAGGTGTCCACTTGTAACAGGTGAAATCCGCCATTTTGGAACCGTCTATATGCATGACTCAACCTCCTAACCCTATCGAGGGTAATAATCTTCCCCTGGACTATACGCCCAGGGGACCGCAAAAAAAGGAGACGACAAAACGCACAAGATCAGAAGCATGGCCCTAAATACGGTTTTTAACCCAGAATGGTTACTAAAAATAACATCAGTCTTCAAACAACATCAGTTCTCCCTAGTCTCATTCACGTCTACATCAAGTCTCTCCTCATTATATATCTCGGAGTAAATAAGGAATCACTCAAGTACTTATAGAAAAAACAACAAAAAAGAGAAATAAATACCCACATAACGCATCCAGCCCCGACCATCGAAGGATGATCGGGGCTGGATGTAGAAAAATAGAAAAGACTCTTGGCAGCGACCTACTCTCCCACGAAGCGAATCGCAGTACCATCGGCGCTGGAGGGCTTAACTGCCGGGTTCGGCATGGGAC
>NZ_JAKGUE010000006.1:107783-108897 GCF_021568795.1 Dethiosulfovibrio faecalis | reverse complement strand
CTGCTGGCTCCGTGCACTATGGGGATACAGCGAAGCGAGTAGGCGTCCTGTACCCTCTCGTGTTTGAATTTCTCAATTATCTGGCTGTCCTGGATGAGTCTTCTGATGTTGGAGGCCACGTCGATCTGTCCCTGATGGGGTCGGATTGCGTGGGTTCTCTCGTCGAAAGCGTAGGGTACGCCGTGGAGGGCCTCCACCGAGAGGGCTCCTGCTATGTCTGCGGTCTTCGCTACGGTAAGGGCGTCCCAGAGGGCCAATGCTCCCAGACCGGTCAGGGCGGCGGTTCCGTTGTTGAGGGCCAGTCCCTCTTTAGGATGGAGGTGTATCGGCTTGAGTCCGGCCTTGCTCATCGCCTCCAGAGCGGACATGCGAACGCCTTTGTAGAAGACGTCTCCCTCTCCGAGCATCGAGACCGCTATGTGCGAGAGAGGACAGAGGTCTCCGCTGGCTCCCACCGATCCCTGAGAGGGGACGTGGGGGATGATGTCTAAGTTGAGGAAGTTGACCATCTGGGTGAGAGTCTCCAGGGTGATACCCGAATGTCCGGCGGTCAGTCCGTTGAGCCTTAGTAGCATGATAGCTCTGACGGTCTCAATCGGGAGGGGATCCCCTACGCCTACCGCGTGGCTTCTCAGGAGGTTTTCCTGAAGAAGGGTGCATTTCTCTCTGTCGACGTTTACCGTAGCCAGATCTCCGAATCCGGTGGTGACACCGTATATTATCCTGTTGTCCTCCACCCATTTCTGGATCAGTGACGAGGCGTAGTTGACCTTTTTTATGGCCTCTTCGTCGATCTCGACGGAGTAGCCCTTTCTCGCTACGTTGACAAGGTCCCTTAGGGTCAGGGAGTGACCGTTTATTTTGACGACATCGTTCATTTTACCTATTGCCTCCCCAAGCTGTTAGTATAGTGTTTATTTTGCAAAAACAACACAACGAAGTGGTCCGTTTAGATCATTCTAGCATCTGTTTTTTCAAACTGTCAAATAAAACCTGAATTTACCCTACAATTTCATCGCATCGGTAGGTAGCTAGCTGGTTGCTTGGATATCTCTTTGCCGTGAGAGAAAGGCAGATGGATAGTTCTTCATGTAATACAGAAAGAGGGGGGGGG
>NZ_JAKGUE010000006.1:98913-107773 GCF_021568795.1 Dethiosulfovibrio faecalis | reverse complement strand
TCGCTTTTGCGATCCCCCCTCTTTCTGTATTTATTCGTTATCTTTCCCAACGTCTCCGACCCTGAGAGGATTGGGTATTTCTTGCCTGGTTTTGCGAGGACCCATCCATGAGGCCCCATTTTGAGAGTCTGTTGGCTCCATCTCCGTTCATTCTATCGGCGGCTATAGGGCCGAGTTCCACCTCAGTGTGGTTTTCCCTCATGCGGATATTGCCGATCTCGTTTCTGTCCACGTTGAGTGCCTGACAGACGGTCGCGAGGATTCTTCCTACGGACCAATCCTGATCGATCCGTCCCTTCGATAATTTTATGGATTTGGCTCTTCCACGGAAAGAGCTTCTATTGCCTCTGTTTTCGTTTCGTCTCGAGGATCTGTTCCGGTCTCTCCCGGAGAAGCGGTCCCCTCTGTCCCTACCGGAGCGGCGGTTTTCGAGCTCGTCCTGAAGGGATTTTCTGAGGTCGTAGCCGTTAGGCAAGCCCTTGACGTAACTTCCCAACAATCTGGCTACCAGGTCTCTTGGAGCCATCATGCCCAGAAGCTCGTCCGCCCAGGCCAGGTTCTCCTGATCCGGTTCACCTCCGTCTAAAAGAGCGCTTTCCCTGAGTCCTCTCTGTACCTTGGCTATCTCGGATACGTCGGGCACGTTGGCCCACTTGAGGTCCATCGACGAGGCTCTGAGCATCGCTTTGAAACGGCCTCTTTCCCTGGGAGTCAGTATGAGTAGGTTTCTGCCTTCCTGACCGGCCCTTCCGGTTCGACCGCTTCTGTGTACGAAGGTCTCCAGGTTGTCCGGCAGGCCTATCTGTATGACGTGGGATACTCCCTGTACGTCGAGTCCTCTGGCTGCGACGTTGGTGGCCACTAGATAGGGAATTCTTCCCTGCCGAAACGCATTCATAACGCTGTTTCTCTCCAGCTGGCTCATGTCTCCGTGAAGGGCCGAGGCGGCGAATCCCTCTTCCTGAAGCCGTTCCATGGTCTCCACCGTTCCCGCCTTGGTATGGCAGAAGATCAAGCCCATCTCGGGGTTTTCCCACAGGAGGACGTTCACGAGTCCCTCCTGCCTCTTTCCTGAGGGAACGAGGTAGGCCCTGTGAGTTATATCCTCGTGCTGGTCTTCGTCGTGACATAGGGTTATCCAGCTGGGAGAGTCCAGATATCTTTTCGTAAGGGAGGCAACTTCGTCCGGCATCGTAGCGGAAAAAAGCCATGTTCTATGGGGATCGGGCAGGGTGTTGAGAATGGCCTCTATATCGTCCCTAAAGCCCATGTCCAACATGGTATCTCCTTCGTCGAGGACGATGGTCTGGATTGTATCGGTTTTGAGGGTTCTTCTCCGTATGTGGTCCATCGTTCTGCCCGGGGTTCCTACTACGAGGGCCGAACCTCTGCGAAGGTCTCTTATCTGGCGTTCCATGTCCATGCCTCCGACCAGAGACGCGGTGGTTATACCCATATATCTGCCGAGCCATTCGGCCTCTCCTGCTATCTGTTGGGCCAACTCTCTGGTGGGGGATAGTACCAGTATTCTAGGAGTAGCTGTTTCCCGGGGCAGTTCGTTCAGAAGGGGAAGTAGAAAACCGAGGGTCTTCCCGCTTCCCGTGCGGGCCTGTACGACCAGGTCTCCGTCTCTTTTTTCCGATTCCAGGACCTGTTCCTGTACCGGCATGGGAGAGTCGAATCCCTTTGCGGCAAGGGCGCTCAGAAGTTCTTCTCTAAGTTCGTAGCGATCAAAAGCGGTTGTAGCTAAAGTGTTACCCATATCGTTCCTCCTCAGTGGGTCGACGCGAAACGTCTTCGTCTTCACCACCGATGACAACAACGCTTCGCCTTCTTTCGACACATAAGGAGGCATTATCCTAGCGTCTCCTCCGATTGTCAAGGTGATTTGTAGCGATAGAACGTGTCTTTTTGCATCTTTCATATTAAAATGGACGAGTATGCCTAGGTTTAGGTTTGAAAGAGGTGTTTTCATGAATCGTTGGCTTGCAGGTGCCTGCAGGCTCCTGGGTACGGTTTACGTTCCGGAGGAGGTTATGGATCGTCCAGGGGAGTTCTTGTTGCATATATCCGACACTCCGTCCTCCTTTTTTCCCGATCTAAGGAAGATTATATCTAAGATCAGTCCGGCCTGGGTGGTCCATACGGGAGACCTGGTGGATCAGATAAAACTGGAGGCATATCCCGCTCGTATCGAGTGCTACAGAAATAAGCTAAGGACTCTGTCAGAAATTTTAGATGAGGCCGTGGCCAGAGGGGATTTTCAGGCCATGATATCTATGGGAAACCACGATGATCTTTATTCTGTGAAGGAGATGTTTTCCCATTGTCACATAACGGAAGGTACCGGTTTTTTCTCAGCTTCCGGATGGAATTTCGTCGTTAGCCACTATTCCTGGAGGATTCCCGACTTTCCCGATATGGTCGGGCTATGCGGACACGATCTGTCCTATCCTTCCGGAGATATACGCTGTCTCAACGGCGTAAAGGATATTCACTTGTTTTCGTTGAAGACCGGAGGTGTTTACAGGATCCCCTATCCCGGATATATAGACGATCAGAGGCAGCTCAAGAGACGAATAGGTCTTTAGTCTGTTTTTTCTCGTCGATCTAAGGAGGTATGGCGATGTTATCCATAGTCAGGAGTGGTCCCAGGGTCGTTAGAATGGAGGGCGATGTCTCAGAGATACTTCATTGGCTGGAAGGACGTTTTTCCTTTTCGGAATCTCCCAGGGAGAGGGTGTTCGACGGTATAGGGGAGGATAGCACCGTCTTGGTCCTGGGAGAGAGAGACCGCGAAAGGTATGTCGCGGTGGACAGCTTCCCCGACGTGATCCTGGCCGCCATGTTGACCGAGGGGGTCTGTTCGATGGTCAAGTCGGTTAGACGGCTCCCTCGGTCGATCCTTTTCAGGGTTCACGGGGACTACCGACCGGTTATGGAGGAGATCGCCGAGGATTTCGGCGGACGAATATCCCCTTTGGAGTCGATATGGGATTGGGATTCCGACAGTGGGGTCATAATATCCTTTACCTCCAAATCGCTCGCCAGACCTTTGACTATGGGCGATATGGAGAAGGACGTGGTTCTGGTATCCATGCCTCACGAGACACTTCGGACCAGGCTTCGCCGCAGGGCCATGTACCTTTTCAACAGGAGCATGGAAAAGGCCGAATGGAGACAGTTGGAGATAAGGATATACGACGCTTTCGGCAGGTACGGATTGCACGTGGAACGTCTTACAAAAGCCTTGGACGACCTGGAATTAGGACTGCTTGTCGGCGAGGGATGGGGTAAGGATTACGCCCATATCCTTATGCCGGTATCGGTCTACTGCATCAGGCTTTTCTCCTTTTTCGACGCAAAGGTCGTGAAGAAGGCTCTAATCGGTTTGGAATACGTCGAGGGAAGCGATCGATTCGCCGATTTCGATCTTTACGAGACGAAGAGAAAGATCAGTTGGACCGACGTGGCTGCGGGAGCCTACTCCGATAGAAAATCCATGGGAGCCGCCATGAGAGAGGAAGTAAGGGCGATGCTGGAGCCAGATCAGATAGAGGAGCTGGATCGCCTGGAGGCGGAGATACTGGCTTGTGCCGAACCGTCCAAGGGAGAGAAACGCTGGCATTGACTTTTGTGGTAAGGTTTACATGAGGGATTTTTTGTTTTTATCGTTCAAATCGCGATAGCGGAGAGAGGTGTTTTGATGTCCTATAAGGTTTTAGCTATAAATCCCGGCTCTACCAGCACCAAGATAGCCTGGTTCGACGATGGTTCAGAGAGGTGGTCCGAGACCGTCCGTCACGATGCGGATAGAATCGCCTCTTTCTCGAAGACCGCCGATCAATATCTTTTCCGTATGGAGACGATAGAAAAAGCGGTGGAGGCCAGGGGCAGTTCTCTGGACGACCTCAGTTGCGTGGTAGGCCGAGGAGGGATAATAGATCCGATTCCCGGTGGAACCTACGAGGTGGACCAGGCGCTTTTGGCGAGGTTGAGGAGCGGCAAGCCCTGGGACCATGCCTCTAACCTGGGAGGAATCTTGGCCGACGCAATAGCGTCTTCGAGGGGTATCCCAGCTTTCATAGTGGACCCGGTCTCGGTGGACGAACTGGACGATCTGGCTCGTCTGAGCGGCCTGCCCGAGCTGCCAAGGATCCCCTTGAACCACGCTCTGAACGTCAAGGCCACGGTCAGAAGGGCAGCGAAGGACCTCTGCGTCGACTGGCAAAACAGTAAGTACGTGGTGGTCCATATGGGAGGCGGAATGACGATATGCGCCCATAGCGACGGCAAGTTGATCGACTTCAACAGCGGGAACGATTTTGGTCCCTTCTCTCCTGAAAGGGCCGGAGGCATGCCGGCGGGGGACCTGGTAGGACTCTGTTTCGGAGGAAAGACCCCTATGACCGATCTCAAAAAGCGGTTGGCTGGCAAGGGGGGGGTATTCGCCTATCTCGGCACCAGCGATATGAGAGAGGTCTCCGAGAGAGCGAGCTCCGGAGACGAGAAGGCGGAGCTCGTCCGAAACGCGATGTCGTTTCAGATAGCCGGAGCTATCGGCTCCATGGCGGCCGCTCTTTCGGGAGACGTGACGGCGATTCTCTTCACTGGTGGGGTAGCTTACGATAGCGAGTTCGTCGCCTCCGTTCAAAGAAGGGTTCAGTGGATAGCCCCCTGTCTCGTCTATCCCGGAGAGGGAGAGATGGAGGCCCTTGCGGAGGGGGCCTTGAGGGTGTTGAAGGGCGAGGAGAAAGCCAGGTCCTATGCAGATACGGTGAAAGGAGTTCTGTGATCTATCGTGAAAAATCTGGATTTTTTGTTCGACGCTTGTACCGATTCGGGAGTGAAGAAGATCGCCGTGGCCTGTCCTTATGGAGAGGACACTTTGGAGGCCGTCTGCGAGGCCCAAAAAAGAGGTTTGGTCCAAGCGGTCCTCGTGGGCGAGTCCGAGAGGATAAAAGCCAAGGCTTCCGAGCTTGGGCTTTCCCTGGACTGTTTCGAGATCGTCGAGGAAGGTGACGACTATTCCGCCACGGAGAGGACGGTCAAGCTGGTCTCTTCCGGGAAGGCCGATCTCCTCATGAAGGGACTGGTCAAGACCGCTACTTTGCTCAAGGCGGTATTGAACAAGGAATGGGGACTTCGGTCCGGAGCTCTGTTGTCCCATCTGGTCTTCGTAGAGGTCCCCCCGTTGGGCAGGGTTTTAGGTATAACCGACGGCGGGATGAATATGTACCCGAATCTCACCGCTAAGGCGGAGATCATAAGGAACGCCGTTGGGTGCTATCATTCTCTCGGTGTCGAGTGTCCGAAGGTGGCGGCGCTTGCCGCTGTCGAGTCGGTCAACCCTGATATGACTGCCACCATAGACGCCGCTTCTCTTACCATGATGGCCGCCAGAGGACAGATCGAGGGATGTCTCATCGACGGGCCTCTGGCCCTGGATAACGCGGTTAGCCCCGAGGCTGCCGCGATAAAGAAGATAGACTCTCCCGTGGCTGGAAAGGCCGATCTGCTGGTCGTACCAGACATAGAGGCGGGGAATCTGGTCGGAAAGACCGCCATGTTTCTGGCCGGTTGCAGGACGGCAGGGGTCATATTGGGAGCCAGACGTCCTATCGTTATGACCAGCCGTTTCGACTCCATGGATACCAAGCTTCTTTCCATCGCTTTAGGAGCCGCGATTTCCTGAAGAATCTCTCGATACGGTGTATAATGTATGGAGGTTTAGTCTCTCGTTAGGTCCTGAATATGGGGCAGGGAGACGTCATATCAAATATCTCAGAGGGGGCTTTTTTTCTCATGGAACAGCTTCGTTCGTTGAGTGCCTTGTTGGAGTACGCCAAGAAAATCGGCGCGGAGAAGGGCAAGAAAAAGATCAGCGTGGCCAAGGCCGATGATCCCGGTCTTCTGACCGCGCTGGAAGACGCCAGGGTTTCCGGCATAGCCGATTTCTATTTGGTGGGAGACGAGAAAGCCATAAAGGCGGCGGCCGAGAAGGTCGGAGTCGATGTGGCAAACTACGAGATCGTCGATGCCTGTAGCGAGCCGGAGATAGCCCTTGAGGCGGTAAAGCTCGTCTCCTCCGGCAAAGCCGATGTCTACATGAAGGGACAGATCCACACGAACCATTTCCTTCGCGGTATGCTCAACAAAGAGGTCGGGCTGCGCAGAGGAAAGAACACCATCTCCCACTGTTACTTCCATCAGGTAAAGGGATTCGACCGCATATTCTTCATCGCCGACGCGGCCTTCAACATGTATCCCGACCTCTCTCAGAAAGCCCAGATCATACAGAACACGGTCAACCTCGCCAGGGCCTTCGGAGTGGAGTGTCCCAAGGTCGCGGTTCTTGCTGCGGTAGAGGTCGTCAACCCCGATATGCCGGCCACCCTGGACGCCTCCGCCTTGGCTCAGATGAACGCCAGAGGTCAGATAAAGAACTGCATCGTCGACGGTCCTTTCGCACTGGACAACGCTGTGAGCGAGGAATCGGCCAAGACGAAGGGTATCTCCTCTCCTGTGGCCGGCAAGGCCGATGTGTTCCTGGTTCCCAACATAGATGCGGGTAACATGCTGGCCAAGGCGATCGTCTACTTCTCCGAGAACGAGACCGCCGGAATGATCCTGGGAGCGGCCGCTCCCATCATCCTCACCAGCAGGGCCGATTCGCCCAGAGCCAAGCTGATGTCCATCGCCGCCGCCGTGGTCCATGCGGATTTCGGCAAGTAGTCGGTCGTAATAACTATCGTCGAGGGGCCGCCAGTCGGCCCCTTTTCTCGATGTAGGGAGGTATTGTCAGATGCGACTGTTGGCTATCAATCCCGGTTCTACCAGCACCAAGATAGCTCTGTTCGAGGACGGAACCCAGCTCTGGGACGATACCCAGAGATACGATTCCGACGTCATAGGTCGGTTTCCGTCGGTCGAAGCTCAGGAGGACTTTCGTCTTGACGAGATCAAAAAGGCGTTGAAGGAGAAGGGTGCGGAAATAGCCGATCTGGATGGCGTCGTCGGAAGGGGAGGGCTTCTTCGGCCCATTCCCGGTGGCACATACAGGGTTGACGAGGCCATGATGGAGGACATGAAAGAGGCCAGATACGGTTCTCACGCAAGCAACCTCGGGGCGGCTCTCGCCAGACGCCTGGCCGATGAGGCAGGTTGCCCCGATAACTCTTTCATCGTGGATCCAGTCGTGGTCGACGAATTGGTCGACGAGGCCAGACTGTCCGGTCTGCCCGAGATAGAGCGTCGTTCCATATTTCACGCCCTCAACCAGAAGGCCATTGCCAGGACCGCCGCGGACGAGATGGGAAAAGCCTACGAGGACTGTTCCTTCGTGGTCGCCCATATGGGTGGAGGCATATCCGTCGGAGCCCACAGAGGAGGTCGGGTCATAGACGTCAACAACGCCCTGGACGGAGATGGTCCCTTCTCCCCGGAGAGGGCGGGAACCCTTCCCACCGGAGGACTCGTAAAGCTCTGTTTCGGAGGAACCGTGACGGAGAAGGATCTTCGCAAGAAACTGAGCGGAAAGGGCGGTCTGGTGGCTCATCTGGGGACCAACGACCTGCGGGAGGTCCAGAGAAGGATGGGGGATGGAGACGAAAAGGCCGGTCTCGTCTTCAGGACCATGGCCTATCAGGTGGCCAAGGAGATAGGTTCCAGAGCCGCTTCCCTGGAGGGAGAGGTGGATGCCATATTGCTCACCGGAGGTCTGGCCTACTCGGATGTATTCGTAGATGAGATTCGACGCAGGGTAGCCTTCATAGCTCCGGTAAAGGTATACCCCGGTGAGGACGAGCTGAAGGCTTTGGCTGACGGTGCCTACAGGGTTATGTCCGGTAAGGAATCCCCCAAGGTTTACGAAAAATGAAGGTAGTTCTTCTCGAGTCTCTGGGGATTTCGGAAGAGTCTCTGGAAAGGTTGGCGGCCTCGCTTAAGAAGGACGGACACGATTTTTCGTCTTTTCCGAGGTCAGACGATCGAGACGAAAACATATCCAGGCTTTCCGGTGTGGACGTGGCTATGATAGCGAATATGCCTCTTTCCGGCGAGGTCATAGCCGGAGCCGATTCATTGAAGATGATCTCCGTAGCTTTCACCGGGTACGATCACGTGGATATGAAGGTCTGCACGGAAAGAGGCGTAGCTGTGTCCAACTGCGCCGGATATTCCACCGATTCCGTCGCGGAGTTGGCCTTGGGGCTGTCCGTAGCGGTATGCAGAAACATCCTACCCTGCGATCGCGCAGTCCGTGACGGTGCAACTAAAGCGGGGCTTCTGGGCAACGAGATAGCCGGCAAAACCGTGGGGATCGTCGGAACCGGGGCTATCGGCTGTAAAGTAGCGAAGATCTTCCGCGTTTTGGGGTGCCCGGTTTTGGCGTATAGTCGAACCGAGAGGGACGACCTCAAAGAGTTGGGAGTGAGCTACGTTACCCTGGAAGAACTTATGGCTTCCAGCGATATCGTGTCGATTCACGTTCCATGCAACGACCAGACAGTCGGCCTGATCGGAGAGGAAAAATTGGCTATGATGAAGCCCTCGGCGATACTGATCAACACCGCCAGAGGCCCTATAGTCGATAACGATCGATTGGCCGAGGCCCTGACGTCGGGGAGGCTTTCCGGAGCCGGGATAGACGTGTTCGACATGGAACCTCCTATCCCTAAGGATTACCCTCTGCTGAAAGCTCCCAACTGCGTTCTTACTCCTCACGTGGCCTTCGCTACTCCGGAGGCGTTGGAGAAGAGGGCCGTTATGGCGTTCGATAACGTCTGCGCCTGGATATCCGGTAACCCTAGAAATCTGGTTTACTGAAAAAGCCCCGCCCGGGGCCGCGGGGCCCCGCGAG